>NZ_SJUW01000008.1:0-129362 GCF_004337105.1 Exiguobacterium sp. SH3S1
CTCCAGGATGTGTAGTTATAGCCAGTTTAGTCCGAAACGGCAAGGACGTACAGCGTCGCCCCGAGGGCACGCCGACTCCCGGGGGAACAGCGGGCAAGGCGAGACCCAGCAGCGACATCGTCGCGATGCGGCTCGCTGACCGCCCCCAGGAAAGCGGCGTGCCGGACAGGGCGGCTTGAAGGGCAATGAAAGCAGAGGAGCGCCATCCCATCCGGGATGACGCTCCTCTGCTCAAAATTATTTGAAGTTTTTCAGTGCCCTCACGTTTGAGCGGGACTTACTTTATTTACTCTGCATTTTGAAGCGCAAGTACAACTCGTTGTAATACGCGTTCATGCGTTTGCCTAAGTTTTCGTACACTTCAAGCTCATCTGTCACGTCTTTAGACGGATAGAACCGTTCGTCCGATGTGACTTCTTCATCTAAAAATTCAAGTGCTGCTTCGTTCGGTGTCGAATACCCGACGTAATCGGTATTTCGTGCCGCGATTTCAGCATCGAGCATGAAGTCGATAAATTGATGTGCCCCTTCAATGTTTTTCGACGTGCTCGGGATGACGAGGTTATCGAACCAAAGATTCGTCCCCTCTTCCGGGATCACGTACGTCAACTCGTCGTTCTCGTACATGATCTCAGAAGCGTCACCCGACCAGACGACGGCTGCGGCTGCTTCACGATTGGCCATGAGCATTTTGATCTCATCGCCGACAATCGCTTTAATGTTCGGCCAAAGCGTTTCAAGCTTCGCTTCTGCCTCGAGCAGTTCATCACGGTCCGTCGTGTTGAGCGAATAGCCTAGCGAGTTGAGACCGAAGCCCATCACTTCTCGTGTCCCGTCCGCTAGCAAAATATCATTCTCGAGCGGCATGTCCCACAAGTCGTTCCATGATGTGATGTCACCGTCGACGAGTTCAGGATTGTAGACGATCCCGACCGTACCCCAGAAGTAAGGGACCGAGTACGTGTTGTCAGGGTCGAACGACTTGTCGAGGAAGCGTGGGTCGATGTTATCGAAATTTTCGAGTTTGTCGTAATCGATCGGCAAGAGCAGATCGTCTTCGATCATCTTACTGATCGCATAATCGGACGGGACGGCGATATCAAACGCGGTACCGCCTTGCTGAATCTTCGTCAGCATCGCCTCGTTCGAGTCGAACGTCTGGTAGATGACTTTAAGTCCGGTCTCTTCTTCGAATTCGCCGATCAAATCTTCATCGATGTAATCGCCCCAGTTGTAGACGACAAGTGTGTTATCGCCGCCAAACCCTTGGGCCATGTTGATTTGATACACCCAAACCAGCAAACCGAAACTGACGAGGAGCGGCACCGTCAACATGATGACTAGTTTTTTCATCGTCTTACCTCCTTCGCACTCCGTTGTGCGAGTACGTAATACCCGAGGACGAGTATGAGCGTGAACACGAACAAGAGTGTCGACAAGGCGTTGATCTCAAGTGAGATCCCTTGGCGTGCCCGTGAGTAGACCTCGACGGCAAGCGTCGTGAAGCCGTTACCCGTGACGAAGAACGTCACCGCAAAGTCATCGAGTGAATACGTCAGCGCCGTGAAGAACCCTGCGAAGATACCTGGCGTGATATACGGCAAGATGACTTTTGTGAGCACGTCCCACGAGCTCGCTCCAAGGTCACGCGACGCATCGATCAGTGTCGGGCTCATCTCTTGAAGCTTCGGTAACACTAAAATGACCACGATCGGAACCGAGAACGCGATGTGCGCCAAGAGAACCGAATAGAACCCGAGTTGAATGCCGAGCATCGTGAACAAAATGAGGAACGACGCTCCGATGATGACGTCCGGGCTGACGATCAAGACGTTGTTGAGCGATAAGAGCGACGTCTTCGTGAACCGTTGCCGCGCCGTATAAATGGCAAGCGCCCCGATGACACCGAGCACGGTCGAGATGGTCGCCGACAAGAGAGCAATGATGATCGTGTTCAAGACGATGACGAGCAGACGGGTATCTGTGAACAGTGATTTATACCACTCGAGGGTGAACCCTTCAAAGTTACTCATCGTTCCCCCACTGTTAAACGAGTAAAACACTAGATAGAGGATCGGTGCGTACAGGATAAAGAACACCGCAATCAAATACAGATTCGCTAACTTGAATTTTTTCTTCTTCATCGACGCACCGCTCCTTTCGCGCCCCAGTCACGTGTGATGACCATGACGAGTACCATCGCCAAAATCAAGAACACAGCGATTGTTGACCCCATGCCCCAGTTTTGCGTGACGAGAAATTGTTGTTCGATCGCCGTCCCGAGCGTGATGACACGGTTTCCGGCAATGAGGCGCGTGATCATGAAGAGCGACAACGCCGGAATGAAGACGATTTGAATCCCTGACTTCACCCCGTCGAGCGTCAATGGGAAGATGACGCGACGGAACGTCGTCCAGTTCGAGGCACCGAGGTCACGCGACGCGTAGACGAGCGACGGCGGTAACTTCTCGATGGCGTTGTAGATCGGCAAAATCATGAACGGGATGAAGATGTAAACCGAAACGAATACGAAACTGAAGTCCGTGAACAAAATTTGTTTCGTCCCGATGCCGATCGCCTCTAAAAATTGGTTCGTGATGCCGTACGTTCCAAAAATCCCAAGGAACGCGTACGCTTTCAGCAATAAGTTGATCCATGATGGCAAAATAATGAGCAACAGCCAGAGCTGCTTATGTTTCGTTCTCGTCAATAAATACGCGGTCGGATACCCGATGAGAAGCGAGAAGGACGTGATGAGAAACGCATACCAGAACGAAGACAGTGTCATCGTCAAGTAAGTCGATGTGAAGAACATCTGATAGTTCTCTAAACTCAAGTTTCCTTCGATATCAAAAAATGAGTAGTAGACGACGAGGAGGAGCGGCGCGATGACGAACAGCACAATCCATATCCAGTACGTCGTCAAATAGACCGTCTTGGCGGTTTGACTAGTTTGATTCATGGGCGACCTCCTCATACGATTCGAGACGACGGTCAAACTCTTCTTCGGTCTCGCCTAGGCGCATGACGTGAACCGCCTCGTCATCGAACGTGAGCCCGATTTTCGACCCGACGACTGATTTCTTCGTCGAATGGACGAGCCACTCGTTGCCTTCTTGGTCGTAACAGCAAATCTCGTAATGGACGCCACGGAATAGTTGCGAGTCGACATCGACGACGAGTTTCGCCGCGTCGACCGACGTCATCTCCAAGTCTTCTGGACGAATGATGACTTCGACTTTTTCATTGCGGTCAAACCCTTGGTCGACACAATCGAACGTCTTCCCGGCAAACGTGACGAGGTGATCTTCCGGCATCACACCAGGAACAATGTTCGACTCCCCGATAAAGTCAGCGACGAAGCGGTTGATCGGCTCGTCATAAATGTCTGTCGGTGTCCCGCTTTGAACAATCTCCCCGTTGTTCATGACGAAAATCTCGTCAGACATGGCGAGTGCTTCTTCTTGGTCGTGGGTAACGAAGATGAACGTGATGCCGAGACGCTGTTGAAGTTCGCGCAACTCGTACTGCATCTCGGTCCGAAGTTTAAGGTCGAGCGCTGAAAGCGGTTCATCGAGCAAGATGACTTCCGGTTCGTTGACGATGGCACGGGCGATGGCGACGCGTTGACGTTGTCCGCCTGACATCTCATCGATTTCACGTGATTCGTAGCCTTCCAAGTTGACGAATTTGAGCGCTTGTTCGACTTTCGTCTTGACGTCCCCCTCTTTCATCTTCTTGATGCGCAAGCCGAAAGCGACGTTCTCGTATACGTTCAAGTGCGGGAACAAGGCGTAATCTTGAAAGACCGTGTTGACTTGACGTTTGTTTGCCGGCACGTCGTTGATTCGCTTCCCGTTGAACTCGATATCACCTTCTGTCGCATCGGTGAATCCGGCGATGATCCGCAGAATCGTTGTCTTTCCGCATCCCGAAGGACCGAGCAGCGTGTAGAATTTTCCACGCTCGATTTCAAAGTTAATATTCTCTAAGACGACAGTATCGTCGTACCGCTTCGACACGTTGTCAAAACGAATGATCGTTTCTGGGTTCATTTGGTTTCCTCCCTTGTTATAAATACGAATGTGTGGCGACGACGAGACACTCGCTTGCGCCATCAAAATCGTTGACGAGCTGATGCGCGTCTGAGGCGACATAGTACAACGTCTCGCCCGATTTGGCGAAATACGTATGGTTCCCGAGTTTGAGGGCGACGCGGCCAGACAGTACGTAAACGAACGTTTCCGCGCGCGACGGCTCGTACCGTTTGAACTCCCCTTGTTTTGAGAACGTGAGCAAAATCGGTTCCATCTCTTTCTCATTGGATTCCGGGATGAGCCACTCCGTCCGGTATAGCCGATTCTCGTCGACATATACCGTGCGGTCGCCTTCCGTATAGACGACTTTTTGATTGATCTCCTCATCAAAGAACTCTTTTGGCGAGCATCCAAGCACTTCTAATAAGTCGAACAGCGTTTCTAGCGAAGGGGAACTCAAATCACGCTCGATTTGAGAAATGTAGCCTTTACTCAAATCGGTACGTTCCGCCAACTCTTCTTGGGTCAACCCTTTTTTGACGCGGAGTCGTTTAATGTTTTGACCGACTTCCAAACTGTGTTCCTCCTTCCCTTTCTAAGGAAAGTTTAGTGATACATGATACTCACTAAAGAAAGTTTATAAATACTCAACTCTAAAGCAAACAAATAGCGACCTTATTATAACCAACTGTACCACGTTTGCAAGCAAAAAATCACGCGAGGATCGCGTGATTTTTTAGTGGAGATCTCGTTTTGAAATCAGGTGTTTGAATTTTTCGTTTTTCGTTTGAAATAAGTGCAATTGCGCCCCGTACGCATCGATTTGTTGAACGACGTATTGGAATGACTTCGCTTCCCCTGGGTACGGTTCACCAGCGCGGGCGAGCGTCGTCTCAAAATCTTCCCACAACACCTCGACCCACGTTAACGCCTCGTCTTCATTCAACAAGTCGTTCTTATCTCTTAAGATTTCTGCCAACCGCTTGTATTGGTCTGATCGGTTCATACGCGCACCTCCGATAACTCAGAGAGCGGGATCGCATGTTCCATCGCTTCTCCTTCAAACGTTCCCCAACCCATGACGCCGTTGACAAACTTTAATCGGAACGGACGATTATTGTAGTTGACGATATACGTCGTACCTGGCTTGAACGATGCCGGATCAATCAAATAACTCTCCGCGATGGCGATGCGGCGAAGCACGACCTCAATCTCACTCACCATACCCATCTGTTCGGCTTTTCGTTTCCGCTCATGCAAGTCACGAATTTCTTGCTCGAGCTCATACTTTGATAACGCACTCAACCGTTTTTCCATTTCGTTCACCTCACTTGTAGCGTATCAGATTTTTCGAGTAAAAGAAAAAGGCGAAACTGAATAATGTTCAGTTCGCCTTGAAGTTATAAAGCGGTTTAATCAGTTGATCAATCGTGACGGCCGGTTCAATATAGCGCACAATCTCTTTCATCGATTTATAGACGAACGGCGATTCATCGATTGTCGACTTCCGAACCGAACTCGACCAGACGCCTTCCATCGACTTTTTGAATTCGTTAAAGTCGACGCGTTTTCGTGCCGCTGAGCGCGACATGATGCGCCCGGCGCCATGCGGACCTGAGAAGTTCCAGTCCGGGTTGCCTTTTCCGGTACAGATGAGCGACCCGTCACGCATGTTCATCGGGATGATGACGCGCTCTCCGGCTTTTGCGGAAATCGCCCCTTTTCTGAGGATCATGTCGTCGTGATCGATATAGTTATGCACCGTATCGAACTGATCGACGACGTTCCAGTTCATCGCTTCGACGATGACATCGGTCATCGCCAGTCGGTTACTTGCCGCGTATTGTTGGGCAATCCGAACGTCATGCATGTAGTCGTCCATATCTGCCCCTTCGACATAGGCGAGATCTCGCAATCCTTGTTTCGCCGTCTTCGCGTACTCGAGATAAGCTTGAATCTCACCTTCGCGTCCAGTTTCTTTCAAACGCTCGATCTCATTCTGTACTTCTGTCGTATCCATCATATGACGGATCGCTCGCTGCTGATAGTGTTCAGCAATTTGGACACCGAGGTGGCGTGAACCCGAATGGATGACGAGAAACGTCCGTCCATGATCATCACGGTTCACCTCGATGAAATGATTGCCCGAGCCAAGTGTCCCGACCGAGCGTAACGCCCGGTCTAGCTTATACGGGGCGCGAACGTCTTCTAGTGGAACCTTTGACGCGTACGAATGCGCCGACTCCCGGATGTTCATCCCACTCGGAACGAATTGACGAATCACATCGTCAAGTTTTTGAAAATCGATCCGCTTCACATTGATCTCGGTGCAAAGCATGCCACACCCGAGATCGACACCGACGAGGTTCGGTACGATTTTGTCGTGAATCGTCATCGTCGTCCCGACGACCGAACCTTTGCCGGCATGCATGTCGGGCATGATTCGAATCGCTGCCCCTTCCGTGAACGGTTGGTCGACGAGCGTTTGAATCTGTGCGCGCGTCATATCATCAATCCGTTCATTGAACACTTTAGCTTGATTATATTTGCCGATGATCTCCATAACGTTTCCTTTCTCAGCTGATCACTTGCTGTTTACTTTGCAACTCATGCATCCGGGCGTAAACACCACCGTCAGCGATGAGTGACTGATGATTCCCGCGCTCGATGATTTGACCGTGGTCGAGGACGAGGATTTGATTGGCCTCACGAATCGTCGACAATCGGTGCGCGATGACGAACGTTGTGCGTCCGTACGTGAGCGTCTTCAGCGCGTCTTGGATGAGCGCCTCTGTCTCTGAGTCGACACTAGCCGTCGCCTCGTCAAGGACGAGGATGGCCGGGTCAAACACGAGCGCCCGGGCGAAACTAATCAATTGCCGCTCTCCGCTCGAGAGTGAAGCGCCGCGCTCGATGACAGGCTCGTCGAGTCCTTGCGGCAGCTGCTTGACGAACCGATCGGCACCGACCGCCGTCAACGCTTGCCAAATCCGTTCATCGGGAATGGTCTCGTCACCGAGCGTCACGTTCGTCCGAATCGAGCCCGTGAACAAGAACGGGTCTTGCAGCACGATACCGAGATGGTCCCGAACGGCTTGCGTCGGAAGTTTCGTCACGTCCATACCATCGATGCAAAGTTTTCCTGACGACGGGTCGTAAAAGCGCATGAGCAAGTTCATGATCGAACTCTTGCCGCTACCGGTATGACCGACGAGCGCGATCGTCTCACCAGGTGCCGCTTGAATGTCGATGTGTTTCAACACTGGTTTCCCAGCCTCATAGCTGAACGACACGTCGTCGAACACGACTTCGCCTTTAAAGCGCGGAATGCGCTCAGACGATACGTTTTCGCCTGTCTCATCGAGCAGTTGGAACATTCGATCCGCCGAAACGAGCGCTTGCTGGAGCGGTGACAACTGGTTCATAATTTGCGTCACCGGCTCAAAAATACGGGACACATAATCGATGTAGGCGTAAAGTATCCCGAGCGTGAGCACACTGCCCGTTCCGAGCGTTTGCGCACCGACGACCCAAATGAGGAGCGCGAGTGCCATGTTGCGGAAGAAGTTGACCAAGTTGTGCGACATAAGAGCGTCGAGCTTCAACAGTTTCCGGCGTGTCTGGAAGTTGTCGCTGTTCTTGACGTCGAACTCATCATAGACGAGATCTTCCCGCACATACGATTGAATGATTGGCATCGTTTGGATGCTCTCGTTCAATTGTGCGTTCATATCGGCGACGAGCGCCCGGACTTTAAAGTTGTTCCGGGTCGAGAGACGCTGGAACAACTTCACCCAGACGATGACGACCGGGATGATGATGAGCGAGACGAGTCCGAGGCGGACGTCTAGGAAGAACATGGCGATCAAAACACCGATCATCATGACGACGCTTTGGAAGACGCGGGCGAGAACGCCCAAATACAAATCACGAATCGTCTCCGTATCGTTCGTGACCCGGCTGACGATTTTCCCGATCGGCGTCTGGTCAAAGTAACGGACTGGAATCGTCTGCAAATGCCTCATGACGTCAAGGCGCATCGTCTTGACGATTGTATGCGCCGAACGTTGTAAGAGCATCTGTTGCCCCCAGTTGAGACCTGCCGCGATGAACAACAGGACGACGTAGATGGCAGATAAGACGAAAACGGCCCGAAGATCCGTCTCATAAAACTGGAAGACGTCGGTCGAAGACAACGGCACGATGTTGTCGTACGTCGCTGTCTCCTCACTCCGCGTGATGGTCAAGGCGCCGTTATCGACTTCTCTGACCCCACCGCTCATGACGGCGTCCGGTACGAGATAGTAGCCTTCGGTCGTCTGAACGATCGAGACGGGACGGACGACGTCTTGCCCGTCCAACCGCGTCTCTTTCTCATAGTTATTGCCGTCAAACGAGACACTGCCCCCGGCCTCGACTTGAACCCAGTCGCGCTCGATGGCGACGATATGGTCATCGATGATGATTTTTGCGATATACGGTCCCGCAAGTTCTGCGCCGACCGCTAAAAAGAGTAGGATCAACCCGAGGAAAATCGAGCGCTTCACTTGTTTGGCATAGCCAACGAGTGAGCGAATCGTCTTTTTCCTACGGACCGGATCTAATTCGTGTTGATCGATCATAAGAGATTCCCCCTTTCGTACGGATTACTCCGTCTCTCCTTGTCGATTGAACTGTTCGAAATACCAACCGTGCTGTTTCATCAGTTGGTCATGTGTGCCGCGTTCCGTGACGCGACCGTCTTGCAAGACAAGGATTTGATCAGCGTGGGAAACGGCAGACAAGCGGTGCGCGACGATGAACGTCGTCTGTTCGGCACGGCTCGTCCGGACCGAATCGATGATTCGGGCTTCCGTTTTCGCATCGACCGCCGAGAGCGAATCGTCGAGCAATAAAATCTCTGGGTCTTTCAAGAGCGCACGCGCAATCGACAGACGTTGTTTCTGTCCGCCTGACAGCATGACCCCTTGCTCGCCGACGACCGTATCGAGCCCGTTCTCTAAATGCTCGATATCGGTATCAAACGCCGCAAGCCGAATCGCCGTCTCGAGGTCGGCTTCGGTCGCGTCATCGGCCCCGAACAAGATGTTGTCGCGGACCGTCTTCGAGAACAATAGATGTTCTTGTGACACGTAACCGCTCCAACCTCGTACCGTGTCGAGTTTAATTTGGTGAACCGGGATCCCGTTGACGAGCAACGAGTCGTCGATCGGATATTCGCGGATCAGCTGACGCAGGAGCGTCGTTTTGCCGGCCCCGGTCGGTCCGACGATTCCGATCGTTTCTCCGCGTGATACGTGGAGCACGATGTCTTCGAGCGACGGGCGGCTCGCACCCGGATAGCGGAACGATAACGATTTGAAGGTGATCTTCTCTGGCACGTCGACTTGCACCGTACCGTTCGAGACGACGTCCGGCGCTTCGTTCATCGTCGCTTCGATCCGCTCTAAGCTCGCCGTCCCGCGTTGGACGACGTTGATCAACTCACCGAACGCGTACATCGGCCAGATGAGCATCCCGAGATAAATGTTGAACGAGACGAGTTGACCGAGCGTGATGTCATTCGTAAAGACGAGGTACGTCCCGAACGACAAGCCGATCAAGTAACTCAAACCGACGAGCAGTTTGATGACCGGTTCGAATAAGACGTCAATTTTAGCGACGTGCATGTTTTTCGCCATGACGTCGTCGGTGATCGTATCGAACTTCTTCGTATCTGCCTCTTCTTGCACGAACGAACGGATGACGCGAAGTCCTGAAATCGATTCGACGACTTGGTCGTTCATAACGCCGAACGAATCTTGGGCCGCCGTGAAGCGGGCGTGAATTTGACGGCCGAGCTTATTCATCGACCAGGCGAGTAACGGCATCGGCAACAGTGCCGCGAGCGTCAATTTCCAATCGATGAACACCCCCATGATCGTCAATGCGATCAGCGTCATGTTGAACGAATCGACGAGCGTCATGACACCAAAGCCGGCCGTCCGTTCAACCGCTTTCAAATCATTTGTCGCGAGCGCCATCAAGTCCCCGGTGCGGTGCTGTTGATAAAACCGTGGCGTCTGTTTGAGCAAATACCCGAAGAATCGGGCCCGCAGTTTTTTCTCGAGCAGGAACGCCGTCCCGAATAGACGCGCGATCCACAAGTACGATAAAACGTACGATAACACCATGATGCCTAGCAGTGAGCCGACGATTGTGATGAGCCGTTCCGTCGTCAAACTTCCTTCGCGGATCGCATCGATCGCTTGCCCGATAATCCATGGCGGGAGCATATCGATGACCCCGGTAATGATGAGCAAAATGATCGCAATGACATACGTCCGTTTCTGCCTCTTAATAAACCAATCCAATTGTTTAATCAGTTTCACGACTGATTCCCCCTTCCGTCCTTTCCGAGCACGCAAAAAAGCGCACTCCACCTGATTGTGCAACCAATCGGATGAAGTACGCTTGAAAGTCTTCAGTCATTTGCATGGTCAGGGAAAAGACACTACCCCTATCCAGCTGCCATTTTACGCAGTCAAATACGAGTAGCCATATGATGTTGTGTGTGTGCGTTGTAGTGTAGTGATGTACTTCATCATGTTGGCTCCTCTCTCTTCATAGTTTGAAAATCTACTAAAACCTTAGCAGACTGTTCAGAAAATTGTCAATATTTTTTTGTAAAAATATTGTAACTTGTTTCAGTTTAAGAAGAACGTCGCGAGAATCATCCCGACGATCCCTGTTGCCGTCACGTAATAGATCATCGGCATGAGCGTGTAGCGAATGATCGTTCCTTCTTTACCGAGCAGACCCGCTACCGAAGCGACCGCGACGACGTTCAGCACACAGATCATGTTACCAGCGTTCGCGCCGGCCATCTGCATCGACAAGGCGAGCGTCTCACTCATCCCGACCGAATCGGCGACATTCGTCGTCAAGCTCGAGAACATCATGTTCGAGAACGTGGCCGATCCCGATACGAACGCTCCGAGCGCCCCGATCCACGGTGCGACAAGCGGCCAAACACCACCAAACGTGTCCGCTGCAGCCGTCGCGAGTTCGACTGGCATCGATGCGAGTCCAGCTCCGCCATTCTCTGAATGGATAAAGATTCGAACCATTGGAACTGACGCCGCAAGCGTGATTAACGTTCCGCCGATGCCGAGTGTCGTCGCTTTAAAGACCGACGTCACTTGCGACCAACTCATATTGTGCAAGAAGAACGTCGCAATCATCGTCAAGATGAACATGAACCCTGGTGAATAGAACGGCTCCCACGACGTCGAGATTCCTTCTACCCCTAAAATGTTCGGGAGGTCAATCCGGACACTGCGCGTCAACTCGTTCAAGAACGGGACCGTCCGTGTCAAGATGAGGAAGATCGTCAAAATCAAGTAAGGTGCCCATGCTTTCCACTGCGGAAGTTCACGTTTCCCTTTCCCAACTGTCGGCTGTTCAACCGGTTCGTCGAGCTCGTCGGCGTAACCGTCAAACGTCCAAATCCGTTTTGGCATGAGAATACCTTTTCGTGCCATCGCGACGAGAATCACAAGACCAGTCAAGCCACCGAGCATGCCCCCAAATTCAAATCCGAGGATGAGCGTCCAAATATAAGCCGGAACGCTGTAGACGAGCGCCGCCACGAGGGCAATCGGCAGTACTTCGAATGCAGGTTTGACCGACTTCGCTTTACTAAAGAATCGAGTCAGCATCAAAATCAAAATGAACGGGATAAAAAGACCAACGAGCATATCGATCAATACCGTCTGTAAGACGACACTTGTCAAAAATTCGATTGATTCCGGCTTGCTCACATCGAGCGAGAGTCCGTTACCAATCCCGATCAAAGCCGGTGTCCCGACTGCACCGAACGTGACGGCCGATACGTCGGCCGACAAGGCGATTACAACAGCCGCGATTGGCGGGAAACCTAGTGCGATCAATAGCGGGGCCGCCACCGTCGCCGGTGTCCCAAAGCCTGAAGCACCTTCAATGAACGAAACGAACAACCAGCCGACGATGAGGACTTGAATCCGCGGATCCGGTGTGATGGTGACAAAACCGGAACGGATGGCGTTCATACCGCCGCCCTCTTTCATCGTATTCATCATCCCGATCGCGCCATACACGATCCATGCTGCCGTGATCGCGATGACGATTCCTTGTAACACCGCCGCTGTAATGCGGGTTGCATCAAGTTCCCAGACGAAGAACGCAAGTAGCGCTGTCAATAGGAGCGAGAGTGGCATCGCAACCGATGCTGGTAAACGCATAATAACCAATAATACAAGCACAGCCAAAATTGGCACAAGTGCTGTAATCCATTCAAAAATCGTCAATGTAGACCCACCTTTTCAGATTTTTTTCCCCTGCCGTAAATGAATTTCCCGTTATGTCTCTTGTTCAGCGAGTCGTTCTAAAGTCCGGTCAATCACCTCATACGGAAATCCTTTGCTCCGAAGCTGCATCTTCACGCGCTGTTTCCGCTCATATGGGGCATACCCGTTGTACTTCCGACTCAGTTTTTCAGCCTGCTTCAAGCAAGCCGAAAGCTCGACGTCCTCATCCTCGTTTTCCCAAAACGTAAGGATCGCCTCTGAAATGATATCAAACGTAAATCCTCTTTGCACCAGGGTTTGTTGAATTCTTTGTTGCACTTCTGTGGCGGAACGGCGATTCGTTTCCAGTTGTTTCCTATTTACGAACTTTCCGGCTTTCTCAAGTTGGTCTTCGTGCGAGATCGCAGCGATGACCTCTTCGATGATTTCAGGTGTGATTCGAAGCTGGACCAGTTCCCGCTTGATTTTGATCGGCCCGCTCGGACTCGTGTTAAACTTCGTTTGGGTGTAGGCTTTGGCGAATTCGGCATCGTTCAAGTAGCGTTGTTCAATCAATCTGTCAATCACGCGCTTGATGGCCGCCTCATCTATCTCTTTCTTCACGAGATAGTCACGGACCTCTGAAACGGCACGCATTCGGTACGATAAATAATTGACGGCTGCTTTGTATGCTTTCTGTTCTTCTTCGGCTTGAAGGACGTCACGGACAAAATCGTCTTCAAGTTCCATCCCTTTCGTCAATCCATATTTAATGAAGACGTCTAAATCGATGGCGAACGCGAACTCTTCTTGCCCGTCTTTCTCGATGAAGACGTTCAAGCGGTCCTTATTTTTCTTTTGAGCCGTAAACTTGCTGATTTTCATGAAACCCCCTCCTTTTCCTGCTTCTAACATATCACGTTCCCCTTTTCAGAAGGATTTTTGATAAATTAAAAGAAAGGGTATTTATTTAATTAGCTATTGTATTTACCGTTATCATACCCGATTTGAAAACGCTTCAAGAATAATGGAGGGATTCACATGAAAATTGCAATCACCGGTGGTACCGGATTGATCGGTCGGCCGCTCGTTCGGGCGCTAGCCGAGGCCGGTCATCAAGTCGTCGTCTTGACGCGCCATCCGCGCCCACGTCAAGGAGGCATCTCGTTCGTCGAATGGTTGACGCCAGACAGCCGTCCCGAGACCGAACTCCAAGATGTCGACGCCTTTATCCACTTGGCAGGCGCCTCCATTAACGACGGACGCTGGACGCACAAACAAAAACAAGCCATCCTCCAAAGCCGTATCGATGGGACGAAAGAAGTCGTTCGCATCATCAAAAACATGAAGCAGAAACCGGACGTCGTCATCAGCGGGTCAGCGATCGGCATTTACGGCGAAGACCGGTCGATCACTTACTCGGAATCGACACCGCTCCCGGACCGGACCAACTTCTTAGGAAACGTCTGCGTCTTGTGGGAGAAAGAAATCGCGCCTGTCGCCGATATGGACATTCGTCTCGCCACGATGCGAACTGGTGTCGTCTTGTCAAACGACGGCGGCGCGTTCCCGCTCATGAAGCTGCCCTACACGCTCGGTGCCGGCGGACGGCTCGGTTCCGGAAAACAGTGGGTCCCTTGGATCCACATAGACGATCTCGTCCGCTTATTCGTCTACATCATCGAGACCGATTCGATACACGGACCGGTCAACGGGACGGCGCCGACACCAGTGACGATGGACGAGTTCGGAAAGACGCTCGGACAAGTGATGCATCGGCCGCACTGGGCCCCGGCTCCGGCCCCGATCCTCAAACTCGCACTCGGCGAAAAGAGCGTGATCGTACTTGAAGGTGCCAAAGTCGTTCCGACAAAAGCGCTCAATCACGGCTTCCGTTTTCGCTATGAGACGTTAGAACCCGCACTAAAACAACTACTGCATTTGACTTGAAAGGAGACAGCTCGTGAGTAATCTATTAATTCGTAACGCTCATATTTACCCGATCACCGCGCCAAACTTTTACGGGGACATTCGCATAAAAGATGGAAAAATTGTCGAAATGGCGGACTTGTTAGATCCAACGCACGGCGAGACCGTCATCGAGGCGGAAGGCAACTTCCTGTTCCCCGGTTTCATCGATGCCCACACCCATCTCGGACTGTATGACGAAGGGACGGGTTCCGTCGGGAATGACGCCAATGAGACGGTCGAAGCGATGACACCGCACGCCCGGGCCATCGACGGGGTTTATCCGCTCGATGAAGGCTTCCGTGAAGCGCTCATGGCCGGTGTCACGGCGGTCCAAGTCATGCCGGGTAGCATGAACGTCATCGGCGGAGTGACGAGCGTCATTAAAACGCACGGTCGCTTTATCGAGGATATGGTGTTACGCCGGTATGCCGGCTTGAAACTTGCTCTCGGCGAAAACCCGAAACGCGTCCACAGTATGGGGAAATCCGGTGAGTTGACCCGCATGGGCATCATGGGACTATTGCGAGAGGCGTTCCGGACCGTCGATTCGACGAAGACGATCGGTACGTTCGGGAGTCAGATGATCCAACTCGCGCTCGACCGGAAGATGCCGGTCCGTGTCCACGCCCACCGTGCCGACGACATTCTTTCGGTCGTCCGTTTCGCTCAAGAGTTCGATCTCGATTACCGGATTGAGCACTGTACGGAAGGTCACCTCGTCGCGGAGAAGTTACGTGAACTCGGCGTCAAACATGTCACCGTCGGACCGACGTTCACCCGTAAATCTAAAATCGAACTTCAAAACAAAACGTGGGAGACGTACCGTATCTTGCATGAACACGATATGATCGTCTCGATCACGACCGACCATCCATATACCCCGGTCCAATATTTGAATCTATGCGCCGGTCTTGCCGCCCGTGAAGGCCTTCCAGTCGACGTCGCCCTGCGCGCTATCACGATTCATCCGGCCCAGTCACTCGGGGTTGATGACCGCGTCGGGTCACTCGAAGTCGGCAAAGACGCCGACCTCGTCTTGTGGAGTCACTTCCCGCTCGACTACATGTCGAAGCCGATCATGACCATCGTCGACGGCCGCATCGTCTACTCGACGGATCGCTCGAAAACCCATCATGAAATGTGAGTAACCCCAGCCGTGAAAGCGCTCTTTTATTTTTTTTGTGAAGTTACATTTTATTTGCTTGCTTTTTCAAAAAAAGTCTATAAAATAATCTTGTAACTCATAAAAGAGAGCAGCCAAGGCAAGTTCGAACAACGTAGCCAGAAGTATGCTTTCGTTACAACTATTCTTCAGCGGTCTGAACTAGGAGGAGGAATGTTTGGTGCTCAAATTTCGTGAGCTTACCGACTGCGCGGAGTTGTTCGAACTGATGCAACACCCAGATGTCTTTCCATATGTCCGTCAAAAGACGGTCCACTTTGACGAGTTTTTATTTAGCACGAAGCAAATCATCGAGCTAGAAGAGCAAGGAAACATCATCTCACGTACAATTACGAACGAGTTCGGTACCCCGATCGGGACGATCAGCTTGTTCGATGTGGAAACCGGTTACGGCTTCCTCGGTACGTGGCTTGGCAAACCGTACCATGGGAAAGGTTACAATCAAGTCGCGAAAGAAACGTTCTTCTCAGAGCTGTTCTTCGACCTTGATATTGAGAGTGTATTTTTAAAGATTCGTAAGGCAAATGAGCGTTCGATCGCGGCGGCGGCAAAACTTCCTTATGCGTTTTGCGCCGATGAGATCCGGCCCGATTTGTTAGCAGAAGTTAATAGCGGTGACGTCGAATACGTCTTGTATGAAGTGTCGAAGTCGAGCTTCCAGCTGTACTTGCATTCACTTCATGCGCCTGAGTTCGATCATTCGTACGAAGCCCAACTCGAAGCATAAGCCAATTCTGACAAAGAATTGGCTTTTTTGTGGCGTTTTTGTGTGGATTTGTTGAGGACAACTTTACGAGAATGAATAATTCTGTTCTAATTCGAAGAGATAGGTATGATAGAAGTATGAGGGAATTATCACATCCTTCGTTAACCGGTTTGTAAAGGAGAATGCCAGATGATAGAACCAGTATTTCGAATCTTAGTAACCGACGATGAGGAGCAGATGCGAGATTTGCTCGTTTCCAATTTAGCAAAAGAAGGCTATGAGACGGTCACCGCCACGAACGGCCTTGAGGCGATCGACTTGTTAAAAGAAAAGTCGTTCCACCTCGTCTTGCTCGACGTCATGATGCCCGAGCTCGACGGTCTGACCGCCTGCATGCGCATCCGTGAGTTTTCGAACGTCCCGATCATCATGCTGACGGCCCGGTCTGAAGAACTCGACCGGATTCACGGATTGAAGATCGGCGCGGACGACTACATCACAAAACCGTTCAGCCCGCGCGAACTGCTCGCCCGAATCGAAGCGACACTCCGGCGCACGCACAACTTCTCAAAAGAGCAAGAAGCCACGTTCGACGCCGGTGTCTTATCGATCGATATCGAAGGCCGCGCCGTCAGCGTGAAAGGCAAAACTGTCAACTTGACACGCAAGGAGTTCGATCTCCTCTACTTGTTCATCACGAACGAAGACAAAGTGTTCTCTCGGGAACAGCTCCTCGACCAGATTTGGGGTACCGAATACCACGGCAATCTCCGGACGGTCGACACGCACATTAAGACGCTCCGTCTCAAGCTCGGCGAAGCCGGTGGCTACATCCAGACCGTCTGGGGGATCGGCTACAAGTTCGAGGCGAACGTATGAAGCAATACACGATCCGGAAGCGGATTTGGATCACCATCTGGACGGCCAGCCTCTTCTCTGCGTTCGTGTTCATCATCATGACGTTTTACTTGTACGACAAGTTTTACATTCAGACGCAAGAAGAACTGCTGATCAACCGCGGAGAGAAACTCGTCACCATCTATAAGGCGGACGGCTTCTCCGACGCGTTCGCCGACAGCATGACGTACACGAACGAACTGACCGAAACGAAAGTGTTCCTCTCGTCCGTACGGGAAGATAGTCTCGGCTCCGGGAAGACGTTTTTACGCGAACAAGATCTCGCTCGTTTGCAAGACGGGTACGCCATCTCGGTCACGCGCAAGCACCCGACCGAGGATGTCGACATTCTCATGTCGGCGTTCCCGCTCATCCGTGACGGCGAACTCGATAATGCCCTCATCCTCTATATGGAGCTGAGTAAAATCAGTGAGCCGTTCCAGCCGATCCGGCTGATGATCACGTTCTTGCTCATCTTGATGATTGTCAACTTGCTCATTTTCGGGACGCAAATCATCGACACGATCATTCAACCGCTCATCCAAATGAAGCGCGCTTCCCAAGTGTATGCCAAAGGTGACTTCACGCACCGCATCCCGATCGATTCCGATGACGAGATCGGTGACTTGGCCGAGACGCTCAACCGGATGGCCGAGTCGCTCGGACTCGTCGAGGAGCAGCGCAAAGAATTTTTGGCGAACGTCAGCCATGAGCTCCGGACCCCGCTATCTTACATTCGCGGGTATACCGAGATGCTGCAAGACCCGACGCTCGACGAGAAGACGCAAGCCCAGTATTACGACATCATCGAGAACGAGACGGAGCGGTTGCAACGACTCGTCAACGACCTGCTCGACCTCGCCCAGCTCGAACGCGATTCGTATCCGATGACGAAAGAACCGGTCGTGTACTCACAAGTGCTCGAAGACGTGTTATACCGGTTTGAACCGATCGCGCGCGCGAAAGGCGTCACCATCAAAGCGGATCTCGACTTTGACCTCATCATTCTCGGGGATCACGATCGCCTCGAGCAAGTCGTCGGAAACTTACTTGATAACGCCCTTCGTTATACGGATGCCGGCAAGTCGATCCATGTGAGGACGTTCGCGGAAGAGAACTATGCCATCACCGAGATTCGCGATGAAGGCCGGGGCATCCCGAAAGAAGATCTCGATCAATTGACGAAACGTTTTTACCGCGTCAACAAATCGCGGACGCGTGAAGACGGCGGTACCGGACTCGGGCTCGCCATCGCCAAGCACATCATGGAACGCCATGGCGGCTCGATGCATTTCACGTCCGAAGTCGGCAGCGGCACGACCGTGTCGCTTGCTTTGCCGCTCTTGCCAGACGATGAAGACATATAAAAGAGGCAGCCGCGGCTGCCTCTTTTTAAATATCTTTGCCTTTATAGGCATCATCTGATTCGTTCATGAGCCGATCGCGTTCGGCGTGTGTCTGCGGGAACCCGTTCGCTTGCCACTCGGCCCGGTTGTTCGAATCGAGTTGTGTCAGCCCTGCTTCCGCCTCGTCTTTATCGGAATCGACACTCTCCATCTTGTCCATCTTGCTCCACATGTTATCCTTGCGGTCTTGCGTCAACAGCGCCGCGACTTTCGGCGCGACGAGTGCAGCACCAGCCACACCGAGCACGATCCCCATCAATACTTTCTTATCCATCCAATACCCCTCCTTAGTCACTATGCACAGATAATTCCACTGTTCCCGAAACTTGAAACACTTTTCTAAAGCGTTTACACAAAATCAGGAAGTGGAATAACACTCAAAGAAGGAGGCGATGGAGATGAAGAAGCATGAACAACCGTCAAAACGACCGTTCGATAATCCGGACGCCGTCGATACGGACAAAGAGAGCATCTTTGACCAAGAAGGCATGGAGACGGTCGACCCGATCCCGGTCGAAGAGCTAAATCAAAAAGTGAAAGACGAGAAACGAAAGCGCCACTCAAAAGACGACTCGGTCAGCGAGAAAAAATATGACGGCAACAAATAAGGATGCGGACAAAGTTGTCCGCATCCTTATTTTCATGTTAAGTCTTTTGGCGAGAAGCCGTATGGCAGCATCTCTTCTTTTGTCATCACTTTCGTCTCACCGGCCATGTTGGCCAAGATCAACGTGAAGTCGTCACTCGCAAACTCGGCGATGACTTGACGACAAGCGCCGCATGGCGAGATCGGGCCTTCCGTGTCTCCGACGACGACGACCGTGTCGATCGACTTGCTGCCTTCCGACACCGCCTTGAAGATGGCAGTCCGTTCCGCACACATCGACAAACCGTACGACGCGTTCTCGACGTTACAACCTAAGATTTCCTTACCCGTCTCATCGATGACGACGGCACCGACGTTGAACTTCGAGTAAGGTGTATATGCGCGCGACCGCGCGTCAATCGCCTTATGAACGAGCTCTTGAACTTTTTCATGTGGAATCATTGAATGTTCCTCCGCTTCTTGAATTTAAAAAAGAAGTCTGACATCTGAACTATAACGTGAAAACGTTTTCTTGACAAGCGTTTTCACGGTCCCGTCAATATTTTTTCTTCTTCTTTTTCTCGAAGACGACAATCGATTCGACGTGAGCCGTTTGCGGGAACATATCGTACGGTTGGACGTAGTTGATCTTATAATCAGCTTTCATGAGCTGATCCGCGTCGCGCACGAGCGTCTGCGGGTTACATGATACGTAGACGATCCGTTTCGCTTTCGAAGAAATCATCGCGTTTAGGAGCTGGTGGTCCACACCGGTCCGCGGTGGATCGACGACGATCACGTCAGGAATCCAACCGTCTTTCACCCAGCGTGGAATCCAATGTTCAGCGCGCCCCTCGACGTATGTCGCATGACTGTAGCCGTTCTCGCGCATATGGGCGTTCGCGTCTTCAACCGCTTCAGGCACGACTTCCATCCCGCGAATCTCTTTCGCGTGCGGTGCGAGCCAAAGTCCGATTGAACCGACACCGGCGTACGCATCGATGACGCGTTCTTCACCAGTCAGACCAGCTGCCTCGACGACTTCACGGTACATGACTTCGGTTTGGGCCGGATTTAGTTGGAAGAAAGCACGTGGCGACAAGTGGTAATGCACATCGTCTAGCTGCTCGTCCATCTTGTCTTGACCGGCGATGTGGACCGTTCGGTAACCGAAGATGACGCCCGACCGGTTCGAGTTGATGTTGATATGGAACGAGACGACGTTCGGCAATTCCATGATGCGGTCGCTGAGCGTATCCAAGTTCGGTACGTCCTCACTCCCGACGACGAGAACGACTTGAACGTCGTTCGTCTTGTAACCTGAACGGACGACGATCGTCCGGGCAAAACCGACGTCACGTCTCGCGTCATAGACCGGGATGTCGAGCTCGTTCAAAATACGGACGATGGCGTTGTTGACGTTCGTCGTATCACGTTGTTGCACCATGCAGTGCTCGATCGGCACGAGGTCGTTCGAGTTCGGCTTGTAGAGGCCTGAGACGATTTCGCCGCGTTGGACTGACAACGGGAATTGGGACTTATTGCGATAGTACCAAGGGTTCTCCATCCCTTTCGTCGGACGGATATCGGACTTATCGACGTTCAACTTCGTCTTCTGACGGAACGCGTTGCGGACGATGTCTTCTTTATAGTCCATTTGCAGACGTGAACTCATATGTTGAATCTGGCAACCGCCACATTCGTCATAAATCGGACACGGCGGTTTGACCCGGTCCGGCGAGTCGTTGTGTCGCTTCGTGACCCGCGCCTCGGCATAGTTTCGTTCGATGCGCGTGATTTCAATGTCGGCTCGTTCCCCTGGTAACAGGTTCGGGATAAAGATGACCATCCGATTGATCATCGCGATGCCCTCCCCGTTAATGCCTAACCGTTCTGCTTTCGTGCTTGCACGTTCTCCTACGATCAATTTCAATGTGTTTCATCCTTTCGAGATACTTGTTCTAAATCTTTGGCGTAACGTACGACTTTCGCACGTAAGGAATCAATATCAGCTAACAATCGATGCAAATCCTCTGGCGTCGTGAATTCGTCTAACGTGTTGACTGATAAGCACAGTAACTCCGTTCTCGATTTTAACACGTTCATTTTTCCTGCCGTATCTGTTCGTGATTTACCCATCTCATGATCGCTCCTTCGCTTAGTGACAAAGAGTTGTTATTATAGCATACTATTTCGTGTAACTTGACAAAAAGGTGGAATCCACATGCAAAACATCTCGACGACGTTCGATCCGTGGGAAGCGTATCTCGATCAAACCGAGTTCGGTCGACTCGTCCTCTCGAACGTCGAAGTGACGACGACGAAACTATGCAATATGCGCTGCGAGCATTGTGCGGTCGGCTATATGCTCGATCAAACGGAAGAACCCGAGGTCCCGCTCGAGCTGTTGATCTCGCGCCTCGACGAGATCGAGCACTTGCGCGCGTTCTCGATCACGGGCGGTGAGCCGATGCTGTCGATGAAGTCAGTTCGAAACTATGTCGTCCCGCTTCTACGCTACGCTAAGGAGCGCGGTGCCCGCACACAGATTAACTCGAACTTGACGTTGCCGCTATCTCGCTATCATCTTATTACCCCTTACCTCGACGTTTTGCACATTTCTCATAATTGGGGAACGGACGACGATTTCTTAGAGGGCGGTTTCGCGATGATGGACCGCAAGCCGAGCGAATCCGCTCGGCTCAAGATGCTTCAGACGATGAAGGACAATGCCCGAGCCCTCACGGCCGAAGGGGTCATCGTATCGGCCGAGACGATGATCAACAAGCGGACGATCCCCCATTTAAAAGAGATTCACGAGGAAATCGTCTCGCTCGGTTGTCAACGCCACGAATTGCATCCAATGTACCCCGCAGACTTCGCTAGCGCGCTCGAGTCGGCCTCTCTCGACGAGATCCGTCAAGCTATCCATGACGTACTCGACATTCGGGACGAGAACGTCTGGATGCTGTTTGGAACGTTGCCGTTTTACGCCTGCTCGGACTCAGAAGCCGACCGCGCCTTACTGCGGCGACTCTCGACCGCAAAAAACGTGACGGTCCGCAACGATCCGGACGGACGCTCCCGGTTGAACACGAACATTTTTGACGGTCAGATCATCGTCACCGACTTCGGCGACGAACTCGGCACACTCGGCACATTGTACGATACGTCGTTCCAAGACGCGTACGATCAATGGACGAACAGCGCGTTGAACGCCACACTGTCGTGCCATTGTCCCGCCGTCAAATGCCTCGGACCGAACGCACTCGTCAAACAAGCGTACTATCCGACGGTCGACTTTAGACAACGTGTCGCTCACTCGTTTTAATTATTTCGATTAGGGAAATATTCAGTATATAAAACGAATCGAGGTGTTCGATGATGACAGCGATCTATGTGTTCATCATTACCATCATGGGAATCATCATTTTCGGAGGCGTGCTCAGCATCTTATTGACAGCCGCATTCGTTTCGGACAAAGTAGACCATGATGAAGTATTCAGTCAAGGCAGTTGGGACGATGAGTTACTGCAAATAAATCATACTCCTCAACCGATTGATGAACCAAAAAGCTGAGACCTCTCAGCTTTTTATTTTTGTATATGAGGTGAACTATGGAACGGTTTCGTTTTTCGATCTTATTGCTCGTCGTTTTTATTTCGGGCTTGATTCAAGGGGCGCTCATCCCTTTACTATCCACATTAATCGAACGTGACGGCAACCCGGCCTGGCTGAACGGACTGAACGCGACGATGCTCTATTTGGGCATCATCGTCTCGGCGCCGCTACTCGAACGGTTCGTTCGCAAATACGGATTCCGCCCGACAATCGTGCTCGGCATCGTGTTGACGGCGCTCGCCACGTTCTTTTTACCGCTCTGGCCGTCACTGCTCATGTGGGCCGTCATGCGCTTCGTCATCGGATTCGGGGACTCAGCGCTTCACTACGGCTCGCAAGTGTGGGTCACGTCCGTGAGTGAAAAACGGAGTCTTGGCCGGGCGATGGCGTATTACGGGATGTCGTTCAGTCTCGGGTTCGCGGTCGGTCCGTTGATCGCCCCGCTCGTCGATATTCACTTTTGGCTCCCGTTCCTCATCTTGATCTTCTTCTGTCTCGGATCACTCTTCCTTATCTTCAAGGTCGACAACGAGTACCCCGAAGCGGAGAAAGTGAAGACGGATTCGACCGGACGCATCCGCCTCGTCTTGATCGGCGCCGGGTACACGCTGCTCCCGGCTTTTACATACGGCTTTCTTGAAGCGAGCCTGAATGCGAACTTGCCGATCTTCACCGTCCGTAACGACATCGGGCTCGCACAGACGAGCACGCTCATCACGACGTTCATCGTCGCGTCCATCATCGTCCAGTTGCCGCTCGGACGGCTCGCCGATCACTTCGGGAAGAAACGCGTCCTTCAAATTGTCTTGACGCTCGGTACGCTCTTGTTCGCACTCGCGAACCTCGCCGTCGACAACTATTTGTGGTTGCTCGTTTTGTTTGCCTTGGCCGGTGCCGGACTCGGTTCCACTTATTCGCTCGGCCTCGCCCATATGACGGAAGTGTTGCCCCGCTCACTCTTACCGACCGGCAACATGCTGTACAGCATCTCGTTCAGTGTCGGGTCGATCAGCGGTCCGATGATCGGTGCGTTTTGGGTCGCGTTGCCTAAAGAAGTATATTTCCTCATGTACGCCTTGATCCTCGGCATCCTGTCGATCAGCCTGTTCACGTCAAAAGCCAAACCGATCGAAGCATAAGTAAAGGATGAGTCTCCGCGGAGATTCATCCTTTTCGTTTGTCATTCGTTTGGCGGCCCGACTCTGACATCGTTTCGTTCGAATGCCCGGATGAACACCTCATCGAGAGCGAACGGCTCCGTATCGAGCGATGCCAATACGTCGGACTTGAGCGTCACCTCGATGACACGATCGTTGATTTGCCACTTCGTCTGGATGTCATCGCCTTGCCTGACGGCGCGCACATCGACTTGGTCGTGATGTTCTTTCAATCCGCGACTCACGCACTTCATCACGTACTTGACGTACTCGTCTCGCGGCTGGCGCGACACGAGGATGTTTCGGACAATCAAATTTCTCGTCATGGCACAAACCCTCCCTTCTGTTAACTTGTCGTACGCAAGTCTTTACAACGAAGACCGATTCATAACTGAAAAATTTTCAGAATTTTTAATATATTTTGTCATGAAAATAAACTTCCGTCAACTGTACCTCGAACTCATTTCGCAACAGAGCCGCCCGGCCGACGACGACCTTGAAAATACGTTGACAAGTAGATGCCGGCGATGACGAATAGCAACCCGACGAGCGCGTTCCAAGGAATCGTCTCACCGAGCAGTAAACTCGATAATAGGACACCGAACAAGGGAACAAAGAACATATAGAGCGACACCCGGCTCACCGGGTTGTGCTTCATGAGCGTGTTCCACAACGTGAAACCGACCGCTGATAACAATGCGAGGTATAACAGGAACAATAGCGTCTTGACCGTGTAAGGCAAGAATACGCCTCCCGGGTCAAGGATAAATCCGACGATCAACAGACCGAGCGAACCGATCACCATCGCCCAAGCGGTCATCGGGGCGACGTCATGATGTCGCGAGTAATCTTTCGCGACCAGGTTCCCGAACGCGCCAGACACCATCGCCAAGATGAGGAGGATTTCACCGATTCCAAAACCGATTTCCGAGCTTGCTGTCGGCCAGTTCGCGATGACGATCCCTGAGAAGCCGAGAGTGAGCGCGATGCCTTTCAACCGGTTCAACCGATCATCTTCATAGCGGAAATGTGCGAGTGCCATTTGAAAGAACGATGTCGAGCCGGCGATGATCGACCCTTGCACCCCGGTCGAGATGGACAATCCGATATAGAAGAACAGATATTGCAAAAACGTCAAGAACGCCCCTAAGTGTGCATATGCCTTCAATTTTTCCGCATTCAATCGGATCGGCCGCTTGAAGACGAGCCGGCTGATCACGAGCAACAGAATACCGGCCAGTAAAAACCGTTCGCCGGCAAAGAACAGTTGTTGGCCGTACTCGCCTGCTCCGATGTCTAACGCCTCATAACTTAATTTAATGAACGGGAAAGCACTGCCCCATAAAAACGTGTTGAACAACGCCAACAGCGTGACGCTCCAAGAGCGTTGAAAAATATTTTGCATGACACGAAATCTCCTTAATCTTTTAGTTTGTGAGTTGTTATGAATGATGATAAAATAGACTCACATGATAATCATTATAAATAAGAGACATGAAGAAAACGGATGTAAAACCCTTTAAAACAACAAAAGATAATGATAATCATCCTCAGTCATTATCATTTAAATGATATATATTCTCAATTAGAGAGAGGTGCCTACTATGAACGTACACGCAACTACTGCACAAGAAAAAAGCCACGTCTTCAAACGGGCAAACTGGTTCGAACATATCGAGCTCATCATGGCGCTCATCAGCGGTGTATTGATTGTACTCGCATATTTCACAGAAAGACAAGGCGGAACCCCTTGGATATACGTCACGCTCTACTTGAGCGCCTTCTTGATCGGCGGTTATGCCAAAGCCAAAGAAGGACTGACCGATACGTGGGAAACCCGTTCATTGAACGTCGAGCTACTCATGATCATCGCGGCGATCGGCGCCGCCTCGATCGGCTATTGGATGGAGGGCGCGATCCTCATCTTCATCTTCGCCTTATCCGGCGCGCTCGAGACTTACACGCTGAACAAAAACGAGCGTGCGCTCGAATCGTTAATGGAACTCCAACCGGAACAAGCGACCCGTTTCGATGCAGCCGGCGGTCTCGAAGTCGTCCACATCGATGACTTAAAAGTCGGCGACCGGATTTACGTCCGGCCGGGTGAACGCATCCCGGTCGACGGACGCATTTTGAGCGGGACCGCCTCCGTCGAAGAAGCCGCCATCACCGGGGAATCGATTCCGGTCGATCGGACCGTCGGCGACGAAGTGTTCGGTTCAAGTGTTAACTTGAACGGGGTGCTCACGTTATCCGTGACGAAACTCGCCACCGAGACATTGTTCCAAAAAATCATTCAGATGGTGCAGCAAGCCCAAGAAGAAAAATCACCGTCGGCCCAGTTCATCGACCGCTATGAGGGACGATACGTCCAGATCGTGCTCATCTCGGTCACGGCCATCATCTTGCTCGGCCCCGTCCTCACTTCGTGGTCGCTCGAGACGAGCATATACCGCGGGATGATCCTGCTCGTCGTCGCCTCACCGTGCGCCCTCGTCGCGGCGATCACACCGGCCGCGCTCGCCGCCATCGCCTCGTCCGCTAAACACGGGATTTTGTTCAAAGGCGGTGTCCACATCGAAAACATGGGACGCCTCAAAGCGATTGCTTTCGATAAGACCGGAACACTCACAATCGGTAAGCCGGTCGTCCAAACGGCGTTAGTTCATCCTGACATGGCAGCAGAAGACGTTTATCGCGTCGTCAGTCTGATCGAAGAACATTCGATGCACCCGCTCGCCGAGGCGCTCGTCAAGTTCACGGGTAAACATACGGGAGACATGGACCACTTTAAAGACATTACCGGTTCAGGCATCGAAGCGACGATTGACGGCACTTCCTACCGGGTCGGTAAACAAAAGTTCGCCGACCGGAGCGGTGACTTCTACCGCGAAGATGTCGAACGGTTAAAAGCCGCCGGACACACACTCGTCTTCGTCAGTGACGATGAACAGACGATCGGTGCATTCGCACTGCGTGACACGTTGCGCCCGGAAGCCAAACAAGCGATCGAGCGCTTGAACCATCTCGGGATCGCGACGATCATGATCACAGGCGACAATGAAGCGACCGCACGCGCCATCGCGACGGAGGCGGGCTTGACCCGCTACATCGCCGAATGCCTCCCGGAAGAGAAAGTCGAACAAATCAAGCTGTTAAAACAAGAGTACGGCACGATCGGGATGATTGGAGACGGCATCAACGACGCACCGGCACTCGCGACAGCAGACGTCGGGATCGCCATGGGCGAAGGAACCGACGCCGCACTCGAGACGGCTGACGTCGTCCTCATGAAAAACGATCTCGTCCGCTTGAGTTCAGCGATCGAGCAATCCCGTAAATTGAACCGGATCGTCTTGCAGAACGTCGTGTTCGCCCTCGGCGTCATCCTCGTTTTGATCGCGACGAACATCTTCGAGCTGCTCGTCATGCCGTTCGCCGTCGTCGGTCATGAAGGGTCAACGATTCTCGTCATTTTGAACGGACTGCGCTTGCTCAGTTCTTCATGGGATTGACAAATTTCGACAGCGTTTGAAACCGTCATTGAAAGCGAATGACGATTTCGCTATAATGGGAATAATGTGTCTAACAGACCGATAACAGATAGATGATTGGCTAAAGGTGGTACAGCATATGAATACGATTGCAGTAATCGGCAAAGTATTTGTCGATATTAAAGGAACATCGTTCGCCCCGCTTCATAAAGATGCGAAAAACGTCGGGGACATCGCGTTCTCAAACGGCGGAACCGGCCGTAACGTCGCGCAAAACTTAGGTGTCCTCGGTAACGACGTCCGGTTCGTGTCAACCGTCACAAACGACCAAATCGGGATGGGTGTCCTTCAAGAGCTTCGCGACTTAAACGTCAACGTCGACCACGTCGACCTGCTTGAGGATAACGGAATGGGCATGTGGCTCGCCGTCATGGACAATAACGGCGACCTCCAGACCTCGATCTCGAAACAACCAGATGAAGCGATGATGGAACAATGTATCCTCCGCCGAATCGATACGGTGTTCGCCGAAAGCGAAGCCGTCGCCATCGACCTCGATTTGTCGGTCAACGTCTTGAATGAGACGATCGAACTTTGTCGCGAGATGAAGCTTCCGCTTTACGGGGTGTGCGGTCATTTGTCCGTCATAGAACGAAATCGCCACTTGCTTCAAGGCTTCACCGGCTTCATCTGTAGCCGTGAAGAAGCCGAAATCCTGTCTGATATGTCAATCGTCACCGTCGATGACGCATTGCGCGTCGCCGAAGTGCTCGCGATGAAAGGTGCGCCGCTCACGATCGTCACGATGAGCGAGCTCGGTGCCGTCTACGTCGATCTCCGGACGAACGAGCAAGGACACGTACCGACGACAAAAGTCAAAGTCGCTGATTCAACAGGCGCCGGTGATTCTTTCTTCTCGGCCGTCATCTCTGAATTGATGAAGCATCATTCGATTGAAGACGCGCTCCGCCTCGGCATGCGCGTCGCCGCAAAAGTTATCGGTTCTCATGAGAACGGTTTGACTTCTGATATGTACGAATCGTTAGAACAAACAACGACAGATTAACAAAGCGCATCGACGGTGAGTCGATGCGTTTTGTTCACTATAAGCTACCGAAAGGAACGATCCCATTGGTCAGAACAAAATTACGCAGCGCCATCATCCTCACGAACGAACACGATGAGGTCGCGCTCATTCGACGCGAAAAAGAAAACGCACTCTATTACGTCTTCCCTGGCGGCGGTGTCGAATTTGGCCATACGGCTGAAGAAACTGCCGTCCGTGAAGCTTATGAAGAACTCGGTGTCCACGTCGAGCTTGAAGGAGTCGCCGCCTACGTCGCTTTCAACGGTGAATTGAATCCTTATTTTTGGGCCCGCGTCACAAATGGCGAATTCGGCACCGGTACAGGCGAAGAGTTCCAAGCTGAACAGACGAACGGCTCGTACACACCGATTTGGGTGAAGCGGAGCGCATTGAGCCGCCTGCCAGTCAGACCCCCTTCTTTAGCCGAGCTGCTCACCACCAATCCAGAACGATTCTTTGACAAAACGTTAGCCGAAGACTGAATCAATGTGTAACCTACTGACAAATCGGGAAAGATAGTTTCTAACGATAACGTTCAGGAGGATATGCGCATGGACACTACAGAAGTGAAAGAAAAAAAGAATTGGCTCACCTTCGGGAAAGAGTTGTTTCGTCGCTTTAAAGAGCATGACGTTCAAGATTACGGGGCAACGCTCGCTTTTTTTTGGTTCTTATCCATTTTCCCGGGAATCATTTTTATTTTAGCGTTGCTCTCGTTCTTCGACATCACGCAAGCGTCGTTTCAAGAACAGTTAAATAACCTGGCGCCAGGTTCGGCGGCGACCGAGTTTTTATCAGGGATCTTTGAGGCGATCGGCGAGCCACGAGGCGGACTGCTCTCGATTGGTGCGATTTTAGCGATTTGGTCGGCCTCTAAAGGAGTCGAACGATTGATCAATATGGCAATCCACGCCTATGGCGAGGACAACGAACGCAACTTCTTCGTCAGTAAAGGCATCGCCCTCGGCTTGACGTTCCTCCTCGGCGTCGGCGTCTTGCTACTCATCATCTCGAACGTGTTCGGTTCACAAATCATCGAATTCATTTCAGACTACATCCCGATTTCCGGTGCCGAAGTCGTCTTGATCAACGTGTTCCGTTACGTGCTGACGACGGTCATCTTAATCTTGACGCTGTCGATCTTTTATAAGATCGCACCGCAACAACACGTGTTTTGGAAAAGCACCGTCCCCGGCGCCATCTTCGGCGTCATCGCTTGGCAGCTCGTCTCACTCGGTTTTAGCCTATACGTCTCGAACTTCGGTAACTACGATTCGACGTACGGATCACTCGGAGGCATCATCGTCACGTTGCTTTGGCTGCAGTTGACCGGCATGATCATCTTGATCGGCTCTGAGATCAACGCCACGTGGCAACGCTTCTTCAAAACACCGAGCGAGCAAGAGTATGAGAAGAACTATAAGAAAAACAAAAAATCCAAGTCGAAAGACTCGGACGAAGATGACTACAAAGATATTCCGGTCAACACGTACGGATGACAAAAGGCGAGCTCTCTCAAAACGGAGCTCGCCTTTTTGCATAGATTGGATGATTATGCCTCTACGACATCGAGTCGCCCCGTTCCTGGATCGATGACAAATCCGTGGACGTCCGTACCCGGGGGCAGGAGCGGATGGTTTTTGATCAGGCTGACCGAGTTGACGACGTTCGCCTCGACCGAGTCAAAGCCGTGCAACCACTTCTCCAAGTCCATGCCTGAGGCTTTGAGCGTCTGTAACGTCTGCGGATCAATTCCGCGCCGCTCCATCTCGCCGATGACCGCGTTCGGGTCGATAGCGGCCATGCCGCAATCGTAATGTCCAATAACGATCACCTCTTCCGCACCGAGAGCGTATAAGGCGACGAGAATCGAACGCATGACCGATCCGAACGGATGCGACAATACCGCGCCCGCGTTTTTGATGATTTTCGCGTCGCCGTTCTTCAAACCGAGCGCATGTGGCAATAACGACGTCAACCGTGTGTCCATACAAGTTAAAATGACAATTTTCTTATCAGGAAATTTATCTGACACGTACTGCTCATACTGCTTCTCTGTCACGAACCGTTCATTGAACGCAAGCATGTCTTTGACGACTGACATATCGTTCCCCTCCTCTATGTTTATGCGATAACGCGTGCGACGATTAATCCGATGACCATCCAGGCCCCGAATAACGTGTTGACCTTCGCCGTCATCGCCATCGCCGGCATCAGGTCGGCCGGCTCACGTTTCACCCAGAAACGCTTCACCGCACGAATCATAATCGGAACGGTCATTAACGAAAGCAATACCCAAGGCGTGACCCCGTAAACGAATACGGCGACGAGGATACCAATCAGCGCAACGATAAAGAATCCGGCCAAAACGAGCACGGCCCGGCGATGTCCGACGAGACACGCAATCGTGCGTCGTCCGTTCACCTTGTCGTTATCCAAGTCCCGAATATTGTTGGCTAGTAAAATCGCTCCGATCAAGAGCGCCATCGGGAATGACACGAGCAACAACTCAGTCGTCACCGTACCGATTTGGATATATCCTGAAATCCCGATGATGACGTAGCCCATGAACAATCCGGCGACAAGTTCACCGAACGGCGTATACGCAATCGGAAGCGGACCACCCGTATACAGATAGCCGACGACCATCGACAACGCTCCGATCCAAAGCAAATGCCAGCTCGTCGAAGCGGCAAGAAACAGACCGAGAACACACGCGACACCATACATCCCGAGCGCGATGCCGAGCACTTGACCCGGCGTGAACCCGTCTCGTACGATCGAGCCGCCGATTCCAATCGAGCCTTCGTGGTCGAGTCCGCGTTTGTAGTCGTAATATTCATTAAATAAATTCGTCGCGATTTGAATCAAGATCGAGGCGAAGAGCATCGCCAAGAACAGACCCCATTTCAAATCGGTTTGACCGGCGACGATAAACGTTCCTAACAGCACCGGAATAAAGCTCGCCGTCAGTGTGTGCGGACGAATCATGCGCCAATAAGCACCTTTCTCTCTCTTCTTCATCTACTTCCCTCCCTTCGTTAGTTTACGTCTCCACAAAAAAATCTGTCAATGCCCGTCCCTCAATCGTCTCAACTCATGTTTCTCGAGCATTCGACGGGCAGCCCAGCCGTTAAGTCATGATACACTAAAAGATGAATATTCCATCGGATTGAGGAGGCTTTTCTTATATGCCAGATACTCAAACACACATTAAACAACGAATCGAACAAGCGCATAAACGCGCACGCGCATGGCAACGACCTGTCCTTGCCTCATACACGTGGGAGATCCCTTCGTTCGACGCGTTTCATATCATTCAAAATACAGAAACATCACACTATTATTTTTCGACACCCGATCGCTCACTTGAAATGCTCGGTTGTGCCGACGCGCTCGTCTTGACGGCGTCCGGACCCGAACGGTTCCAACGTCTGCAGTACGACTGGAGCCTGCATCGCCGGGATGTCGATGCCGTCATCTATGCGTTCTCAGGATTTTCGTTCGATACGTTCGTCCGACCTCAAAAAAACATGTGGGACTCATTCGGCGAGGCGGCTTTAGTCGTCCCTAAATTTTTATACCGTCGTTCCGGTGACAAGCACACGTTGACGGTGTCGACCCTTGTTTCTTCAAACCAGACCGTTGAACAATATTTAATCCAACTAGCCGACCAATTGGCCCAGTTCAACGCCCTGCACGCGCCCGATGAGTCGACACCGACGTATTCGAAAGTAAAAGACGGCGTCGATCACTTTAAATCAAGTTTTCAACAGGCGAAAGGATATATCGCCGAAGAAAAAGTCGAGAAACTCGTCATCGCCCGGGAAGAGATTTACCAGACGTCAGATGAAGCGTTCCCGTTCGCGAAGACGCTACGGCACTTGTCTGAACATCAAGAAGGCAGTTACGTGTTCTTATATCAACCGAAACGGGAAATCGGATTTTTCGGGGCCACACCGGAGCGGCTCGTCCGTAAGCAAGGTCCGCATATCGAGACCGCGGCCATCGCCGGCACGATCAAACGCCCGGATACGGACGCGGAAACCGAGACGGCGAAACAGCAGTTGTTGCATGACCGTAAAAATTTAGAGGAGCACCAAATCGTCGTCAAAGATATTCAAAACGCTCTCACACCTTATGCAGCGACCATTCATGTCGCGCCGTCCCCGACGATTTTAGAGAACCGCTCGGTGTTTCATTTACACACACCGATCAAAGCAACTTTGGACACGAACGCGTCTCTCCTCTCCATCATTGAGTCGTTGCACCCGACACCCGCACTCGGCGGTTCTCCGAAGCGGACGGCCGTCCGCTTGCTGCGCGACATCGAACGGTTCGATCGCGGCTGGTACGGCTCACCGTTCGGCTGGTTGAACACCGACGGAGAAGGTGAATTTGTCGTCTCTATCCGTTCGGCCCTCGTCCAGCATCAGTTCGTGGCATTATACGCAGGCTGTGGAATCGTCCAAGAGTCTGAACTCGAATCAGAGCTAGCCGAGACAGAAGTCAAGTTGAGCCCGATCAAGCAAGCGCTCGGGTTAGACCAAGTCATTTCAGGAGGCAATCACGAATGAACGATATGTTAACGAATTGGGTATCCCATATGATGAATCGACTCGTCGAAACTGGGATTTATGACGTCGTCATCAGTCCCGGTTCGCGTTCGACACCGCTGGCGATGGCCGCGTATTTGCACCCGAATATACGCCATCACGTCGTCGTCGATGAGCGTTCAGCCGCTTTCTTCGCGCTCGGACTAACCCGCGCTGGCGAAGACGTTCGGCCGGTCGCATTAATTTGTACGAGCGGCACAGCCGCTACCAACTATTTTTCAGCTGTCGCCGAAGCAACGATTTCCCAGCTCCCGCTCGTCGTATTGACGACAGATCGGCCGCATGAGTTGCGTAACGTCGGGGCCCCGCAAGCAATCGATCAAGTCCGCCTCTACGGTGAACATGTGAAGACGAGCCTCGATCTACCGGTGCCCGAGCCAGAGAGTCTGCACTATATGGAACAAGCCGTCGGACGGCTCGTCCGCTTGAGTGCGCAGGCCCCGCTCGGACCGGTCCATATTAACATCCCGTTCCGAGAACCGTTACTGCCCGATATCGAAAGTCTGAAGTCACAATTGACCGCCACTTCGAGACGGAGCGAGACCTCGTACATTCGTCCCGTCACCGACGACTTGGCTCGCTTCAAACAAGAGACGGCCGTCGAACGGCTCGCTTTCGTCGTCGGACCTGGCACGCCGACGTCTTGGCTCGAAACCATCTACAACGTAGCAAACACTCACCGAATTCCGGTGTTTGCCGATCCGCTCAGTGGCATGCGTTGCTTTGACGGCGTTTTGACGAATTATGACACGTGGCTCGCAAGTGAGCATAGCCCAGAATGGACGCCGAATGCGGTCGTTCGCTTCGGTGCGGCTCCTGTATCGAAACGGTTGAATGAATGGCTCAAACAGACCCACCAAATCTTGATTGAACAGCCCGGCTCGTTTCGCGACCCATCGAGTCGTGCGACTGTCGTCTACGGCGACGCGAATGACTATTTGGAGGTCATCGACGTCCCGTTTGACGACGTCTACTCGGCTCGCTTTTCCTTATTCGAACAAGTCGCCGAATCGGCCAAACCAAGTCTGAGCGGTGAGAGCGCCTTGACTAGTCACGTCTTGAACGCTCAGATCGACCGCTTGTTCGTCAGCAACAGCATGCCGATCCGTGACGTCGACACGACGCTCGGTGCCGGACAAGCCGTATCCGTCTTCGCCAACCGAGGCGCGAACGGGATCGACGGAATCATCTCGAGTGCGCTCGGCGCTTGCCACGACACAGAACGAGCCGCGTTACTGATCGGTGACTTGGCGTTCTATCATGACAGCAACGCCCTGCAATTACTAAAGACGCATCCTGGCTCGTTCTCGATCATCGTCGCCAACAACAACGGCGGGGGCATCTTCTCCTTCTTACCGCAAGCATCCATCGAGCCACAGATGTTCGAAGACTTGTTCGGTACACCGCTCGACTTGAACATCCGTGGCTTCGCCGACACATACGGGCTTAGCTATCAACTGCTCGAACGTCCAGAAGACGTGACAGCAGCGATCGAGGCAGGGATTCAGTTGATCGAATTCCCATCTGACCGTGCCGACAACGTCTTATCCCACCGGAACTGGACGGAATCGATTTGCACGCGTCTCACGTTGGAGAACGGGACATGAGACGTACTGTCCGTGACGTATCGTATGAAGTGCTCGAGCACGGGTCCGGAAGACCGGTCCTCTTGTTGCACGGCTTCACGAGCAACGCCGGATGGCTCTCGTATTTCCCTGACTTGCCGGTGCGCCTCGTCGCCCCGTCCCTGCTTCAACATGGACAGACCGGCAGTTGCTCGGTCGCCCGCGCGAAGATGAGCCAACAAGTGAAGGATTTGTCGACGCTGCTCGACACGGACGAAAGGCCGTGGACGGTCATCGGCTATTCGCTCGGCGGCCGCATCGGGATGACACTCGCAGCCTGTGACGAGCGCGTGGACCACTTCATCGGGATTAGTACGACGCCCGGTCTCACCGCTTCAGAGCGACGAGCGCGACGCGACGCCGATGAACGGCTCGCGCGACGGATCGAGACGGACGGAATCGAAGCGTTCGTCGCCGCATGGGAGATGCTCCCGCTTTGGCGTCAAACGGACGAGATGCGGGCCTCACTTCGACATGAGCGGCTCGCTCAAGACCCGTCAGCGCTCGCGAACAGTTTGCGCGCCATCGGGACCGGCAGTATGCCGTCGCTATGGACGCATCTTGACCGCCTGCCTCGAACCGATTTGATCGTCGGTGCGCACGATGTGAAGTTTCAAACGATTGCTCGCGATATGCGTGAACGTCGTCCAGACATTCGGATACACGAAATTTCGGGTGCGGCCCACGCTCCCCATATCGAGAACACCCAACAATTTGGTACAATGATAGAGAAATTGATTTTAGGGGGAATTTAAATGGAATCAGTAGCAAACTGGACATCGGTCCGTACGTATGAAGACATTAAATATGAGAAGTGGAACGGGATCGCAAAAATCACGATCAACCGCCCGGAAGTTCGGAACGCGTTCCGTCCGCTCACGGTCAACGAATTGATTGACGCGTTCGCGCGCGCCCGTGACGATAAAGAAGTCGGTGTCATCATCTTGACAGGTGAAGGCGATCAAGCCTTCTGCTCAGGTGGCGACCAAAAAGTTCGCGGTCACGGCGGCTACGTCGGTGACGATGATATCCCGCGCTTGAACGTCCTTGATCTTCAGCGCTTGATCCGAGTCATCCCTAAACCGGTCATCGCCATGGTCGCTGGATACGCCATCGGTGGCGGACACGTCTTGCACCTCGTCTGTGACTTGACGATTGCGGCCGACAACGCTCGTTTCGGTCAAACTGGACCGAAAGTCGGTTCATTCGATGCCGGTTACGGTTCAGGCTACTTGGCACGTATCGTCGGACATAAAAAGGCTCGTGAGATTTGGTACTTGTGCCGTCAATATGACGCACAGCAAGCGCTCGACATGGGACTCATCAACACGTTCGTCCCGCTCGAACAGCTTGAAGCCGAGACGGTCCAATGGTGCCAAGAGATCTTGCAACACTCGCCGACAGCACTCCGCTTCTTGAAAGCTGCGATGAACGCTGATACGGACGGCTTGGCCGGGATCCAACAGCTCGCCGGTGACGCGACGCTTCTTTACTACACGACAGATGAAGCAAAAGAAGGCCGTGACGCCTTCAAAGAAAAACGTGACCCTGACTTCGGTCAATTCCCGCGTTTCCCGTAAATCGTAAGAGAGTAGCGAATTCGCTACTCTTTTTTTGGAGGTAATTGTAATGGATTATGATTTGAAGCAACATCCTGTCGACACGATCGCCCTCGTCACCGCAACGGAACGTCTGACGTGGGGCGAATTGATCGATGAGAGCTCGCGCTTGGCACACTTTTTAGGCCGGACCGTTCCGGACGCTCGTCACATCGGACTGTATGCGTCAAATAGTAAAGACTATGTCGTCGCAGTCCACGCCGTCCATTTGCTCGGAAAAGTACTCGTCCCGTTGAATACACGGCTGACCACAAGCGAACTCGCGATGCAACTCGACAAGGCCCACATCGACATCTTACTCGTCGATCAGGAAATCGACCTCAACGTCCCTCAAATCGACGTGAGCGTACGCGATCAAGAGCCGTTGCGCCGACATCATCGCTGGGGGCGTGACGAGGTCATGTCGCTCATGTTTACGTCCGGAACGACCGGACACGCCAAAGCGGTGCAACAGACGTACGGAAATCATCGCGCGAGCGCCGAGGCCGCCAAAAAACATCTCGGATACGAGCCGACCGACCGCATGCTCGTCGTCACGCCATTGTTCCACATGAGCGGACTCGCCCAAGTGTACCGTTGCGCCCTGTTCGGCTCGACATTATACGTTGAACCGAAGTTCGACGTCTTGCGTACGATCCGATTGATCGCGTCCGAACGGATCACCCATCTTTCCCTCGTCGCCATCATGCTCGGGCGACTGCTCGACGCAGGATTGACCAGTCACCATCTCCGCGTCATCCTCGTCGGAGGCGGACCGGTGCCACGGCCGTTGCTCGAAGAAGCAGACCGCCGCCACTTGCCGATCGCGCAGACGTACGGGATGACGGAGACTTGCTCCCAAGTCGCGACGTTGTTGCCGTCCGAAGCACTCGACCATATCGGTTCAAGCGGTCAAGCGATCGCACCGACCCGCATCCGCATCAGTCGCGATGGCGAGATCGAAGTCAATGGCCCGACCGTCACGCCAGGCTATTATAACGAATCGGAAGCGAACGCTTGGACCGAGGACGGGTACTGGCGAACCGGCGACCTCGGAACGATCCAAGACGGCTATCTCTATGTACTCGATCGCCGGAGCGACTTGATCATCTCGGGTGGAGAAAACATCTATCCCGCGGAGATCGAGAGCGTCCTGTTGCGATGCCCCGGTATCGAGGACGCCGGGGTCACCGGGAAGCCTGACCCGACATGGGGCGCCGTCCCGATCGCCTATATCGTCGGGACATACGACCCTCACGAACTTACGCAAATTTTAAACGACCACCTCGCTAAGTATAAGCACCCGAAGGCGTTGATCACGGTCACTCAGCTCCCACGAAACGCCAACGGAAAATTGATGCGACACCGCTTAAAGGAGACCGATTATGATTCAACGAGCTGACCTTTACATCGTCCCGCTCACGTTCAAACACCCGCTTGTGACAGCCCATGCCGTCTTGACGACGAGACGGACGGTCATCCTCCGTCTCGAAACGACCGACGGAGCAGTCGGATACGGGGAAGGTGTCGCCTTTGAGACGCCGTGGTATACGGCGGAGACGGTCCGCTCGACCGTCGACACGTCTGAACTGATCTATCAATTACTGAAAGGACAGACGATCAGCGCGACCACATTTCCAGACCATGTCCGTTCGATCATCGGGCACCCGATGGCAAAAGCGATGTGGGAAAGTGCAATCTGGGAAATCGAGGCCGCCCGTGCTGGCGTGACGCTAAAACAATTTTTGCAAGCCGGACATCACGTCGCTTGCGGGCGGACGATTGGGATTGGCTTGCTCACCGAAACGTTGAACGCGATCGAACAGGCGCTCCATTCCGGGTTCGAACGGATCAAGTTGAAAGCTTCGCCTCATGAGCTATTGACGGCGCTCGCGGAAGTGCGGACTTTTTTCCCGGACGCTCCGCTCATGATCGACTTGAACGGCAGTGCGCACGAGCAGCCGCTCGACTGGTTCAAACAACTCGACGCCCATCGCCTCTTGATGATCGAACAGCCTTATCCGAGCGACTGCTGGGTCGACTCGGCCGACCTGCAAACAAAACTCAAGACGCCAATCTGTCTTGACGAGTCCATCATCTCACGGCAAGACGTCGAGACGATGAATCGGCTTCGGGCCGGACGCATCGTCAACATCAAACCTGCCCGCGTCGGGGGATTGACCGAGGCGCTCGCGATCCGTGACAGCGGTACCCCGTATTGGGTCGGTGGTATGTACGAATCATCGATCGGCCGTTATCATACACTCTTATTCGCCTCGTTGACGGGTGCCGCCTATCCGGCCGACATGGCCGGAACGAGCGCCTATTTCGAGACCGACCTGCTCGATGCGCCGCTCGATGTCGAAAACGGTCAGCTCTTGATCCCTGACGTCGTCACTCCGGATTGGAAAAAGATTCATCAGTTAAGCGAACAAATCATCCAGTTAACGTAAACAAGGATACAGACCGCGGTCTGTATCCTTGTTTGATTGCGTCATTCTTCTCGGAACGTTCCTGTCAACACTTCATAGCCGTCCTCGGTCACGATGACCGTGTGCTCAAACTGCGAGACGGGGCTGTCGTTCGGTGTGAACAACGCCCAGCCATCCTCTTCTGACTGGTAGACGATCTCGTCTTTCGTCGAGACGAACGTCTCGACTGCGATGACTTGACCGACTTTCAAGATGTCATTCTCTTCCCGGCTATAATAGTTGGAGATCGTCTCCGGTTCGCCGTGGAGCGTGCGGCCGAGTCCATGACCCGCCAAGTTTCGAATGACGGTGAAGCCATTTTTGCGGACATCCGCGTAAATCGCTTTTCCGATCTGGTTCACTTTCGTACCGGCCTTCACTTTGCTGAGGCCCGCTTCGAGCGACGTGAGCGAGACCTCGACTAAGCGGACATGCTCTGGCGATTTCGGTGTGCCGGCGATCACCGTTCGTCCCGTGTCTGCATAATAGCCATCTTTCACGGCAGACACATCGACATTGACGATGTCCCCGTCTTTAATGACTTCTTTACCCGGAATTCCGTGGGCAGCCACTTCATTGATGGAGATACACGTATAGCCCGGAAACTCATACATCGTAATCGGCGCCGAGGCCGCTCCTTCTTCTTCAAGAATACGTTGCCCGATCGCATCGAGCTCTTTCGTCGTCATCCCTGGCGTGACGGCCCGTGCCATTTCATCCCTTGCCCGGGCGACGATTCTCCCAATCTCACGCAACGCATCATAATCGTAATCAAACATCATAATCCCTCTCAATCTAATAATCGGTTTTGGTATAAGTACTCTTCTGATAAATCGGCGAACAAAAACATGCCGTCCGGTAACGGATAGCTGAACGTACGTGTCACTTCGTTGGAGCTGAAGTCGCGATAGTCTTCCGACAAATAGCCCCGCCCGCGAACACTCATCGCCGCCATCGTCCGGATAAAGTACGGTCGAAAACTCCAGTTATAGCCTCGGTACGTGTTATCGACTTTCCAAACGTGTTGCTCTTGGTAGACGTTCGCACTCGTCTGGAAGCCCGTTTGGTCGGTCAAGTAGTAGCGGACGAGCATCCCTTCTAATTTAGGGGCGATATGGAGCAGCCATTCATCCTTCTTATCCCGTGACCATTTCCCGGTTTGGACGAGCTCCGCGACTTTTCCGTGAAGTTCGAATTCTAGCTCATACAACCGCTTCAATCGCTCTTGGTCGTGCAGGAAGAACGCTGGAACTTCTTGCGTGAGCACACTCATTCCTTTTGCTTCACGCGGCGGGAAATCCTCTTGACGACCTAACAAGCCACCCATGTAGTAACTTCCACCGTGCTGCCAGGCGTAACGCAACTGACCGAGATGATCGATTGACTTATAGAGCAGCGGGGCCCCGAGTTTCGAAGCAATGTATTCCATCGTCTGGAGCATTTGGGGGTAAGTCACCGACAACGTCTTCTTCTCGACCATCGTTGCTAAATCGACAAGCAACAACTCCGGTGCAATCGTCATGATGTCCTCGATACTCGTCGACTCCGCGAAGTCGAGCGCGACTCTCACACCAGAAGATCGATAATATTGGACGACGCGGGACAGACGAGACACATCGACGAGCTCGGTCCCTTGAAGTGTCACAAATATCCGGTGGAGCGGGAAGTTCAATTCCCGTAACGGTGCTAAAAATGCTTCGCCCCCTTCTTCAAGGATCCATTCCGACCGGCAGCGGAACGTGACGAACTGCTTTTCGTCACGCAACGCTTCGGCGGCCAACCGTTCCATCCGCTTGGCGATGTCGAGTTGATACTCGACCGGTACGTCGTCATCATAAAAGAACGGGGTGAGCGACTCGCCCCTGAAATGGCCGTGTACCATGTAGCCTTCCACTTGAAACGTGGCCGCCCCGAAAATCGGTTCATACGTCACTTCGACTTCATTTGGATTCATCATCACATCCACTGCATCCAATTGGATCACCTCATCCTCATTTTCGAAACAAGAAAGCGAGCCGGTTTCAGCTCGCTCGTGTATGCACATACATATAGGCACCGAAACAAGCAATAAAATACACGATACTCATCACACCGTATCCGATTCCCATCTTCCCGCCGACGCCGATGGCCATGACTAACCAAATCATCGCGCCAAACAAAAGTGTGGCGACCGGAATATATCGGAAATTCGGACGTACTGTCCGCATAACAATCGGCTTCAATGCTAGGATGCACGCCAATAATATGACGAGACCTAAACCTAGTTCTACCATCCGTTGACACCTCATCCTTCAATCTCTACTCGTTCAGTGTAGCATGAGATAAATAAAAAAACCGCAAATCCACTTAAGGAAATGCGGTTTTCGTTTTATCGATTAGTCACGCGGACGACGTGGGCCACGGTCTTCTGATGAGCGACGACGATCGTCAGTCCCACCAGTGCGTTTTCCACGGTATCCACCGCCACCGCTACGTTCGCCTGAGCGTCCGCCACGGTCTCCGCCGCCAGTGCGACGGTCTCCGCCACCACTGCGTGCGCCGCCACGGTATCCACCGCGGTCGTTGCGTCCACCTTGACGTTTCACACGGACTGGTTCTGCGTAAGAGATTTCAACAGGTGTTGAATCTGGCTCTTTCGTCAAACCACGAAGTGCTGCTGCGAGAAGCTCGACTGCTTCGTACTCTTCAAGGAGCTCAGTCGCAAGTTGCGTGTAAGCTTTGAAATCGCCCGCTTGAACGCGTTCGATCAAATCTTCAGCTGATTGCTTTTGGTTTCCTTCAAGTACTTCTGCGATCGTCGGTACGTGACGACGGTTCATTTTCTTGTTCGTCACACGTTCGATTGACTTCACTTGGCCGAATTCACGTGGCGTGATGAACGTAAGGGCAGTACCTGTTTTACCAGCACGGCCTGTACGTCCGATACGGTGCACGTAGCTTTCCGGATCTTGTGGGACGTCAAAGTTGTAAACGTGTGTGACACCTGTGATATCAAGTCCACGCGCCGCTACATCTGTTGCGACCAAGATGTCGATCGTGCCGTTTTTGAAACGACGGATGACTTGGTCACGTTTTGATTGCGTCAAGTCACCGTGAAGGCCATCAGCCGTGTAACCACGTTTGATGAGTGCTTCTGTAACTTCGTCAACACGTTTCTTCGTACGAGCGAAGATGATGCTGAGTTCTGGTGAGTCGATGTCGATCAAACGGCAAAGTGTATCGAATTTTTGACCTTCACGCAATTCGAGGAACTGTTGGTTGATGTTTTCAACTGTCATTTCCTTCGATTTCACTTTGATGATTGTTGGCGACTTCATGAAGCGCTCAGCGATCTTCTTGATTTGTGGTGGCATTGTCGCTGAGAAGAGAAGCGTTTGACGTTCAGCCGGAAGGCCTTTCAAAATCATCTCGATATCTTCAACGAAGCCCATGTTGAGCATTTCATCCGCCTCATCCAAAATCACTGTTTGGATCTCGTCGAGTTTGATCGTCTTGCGTTTCATGTGGTCCATGAGACGTCCAGGTGTCGCAACGACGATTTGCGGGTTCTTTTTCAAGCCGCGGATTTGGCGGTCGATTTGCTGACCACCGTATACAGGAAGTGCGTATACACGCTTCGTTTCCCCGATTTTGTTTAACTCTTCTGCAACTTGAATCGCAAGTTCACGTGTCGGTGCAAGAACAAGTGCTTGGACTTGACGCGCCTTTGTGTCGATTCGCTCAATTGTCGGAATACCGAAAGCTGCTGTTTTCCCTGTACCTGTTTGTGCTTGGCCTAATACATCCGCTCCTGTAAGTGCGATTGGAATTGTTTCAGCTTGGATCGGTGTCGCTTCCTCGAAGCCCATTTTGAGTACACCTTTTACTAATGCTTCACTTAACTGTAAATCTTGAAATTTTGTCAAATTATATTCTCCTTTGTTCATGCAAAAAACGTCTGAGGTTAGTTCTGCAGACGTTCTTTAAATGTTTCCTCGTAGTCAACTCTTATTACTATACCGCATTTGTTTCTAAAATGAAAGAAATACATTCTAAAACTTTTTTTAGCCACCTGGACATGAGTAATCTTATTTCAATTTATACCCGTTGTCGAGTTTTTCAACCTGCTTTTCTTTCAAGAGCTTCCCGAGCGCCCGTTTGAAGGCCGCCTTGCTCATGCCAAACTCACGGTCGATCACGTCTGGGGCTGTCTTGTCGCCGTAAGGCATTTCACCACCGCGTTCTTCGATGTAAGAACGAATGCTTTCCGCATCCGGGTCGATCGCTTCATACGCTCGCGGTTTCATCGATACAAGAACGGTACCGTCTTGCTTCACTTGCGTCACACGTACTGCTAACTGTTCGCCGAGACGCGGCCACCGCGTCATCTCTGCTTCATGTAAGAAACCGAGTGATTCATTCTCGACCCAGACGTTGACACCGACGTCACGTTTGTTGACGACGATCGCTTGAACGTCTTGATTGCCCCACTCTTCTTTGGCGGGACGGGCAAGCAAGTTCAAATACGCATAATGAGCCGGTTCTCCGAGAAGACGGCCTTTTTGATCGTACTTGAGACGGACGCATAGCTTATCGCCTTCTTTCGGCCAATATGTCCGGTTTTCAGGAAGGTCGTCGAGCGAGACGAGCACATCCTTTTGAATGCCGATGTTGACGAACACGCCCGTATTGTAGCGAACGCCTGTCACATCGAACCATTCATATTCTTCAAACGATACGTTCGGAATCGTCATCGTCGAAGCGAGACGGCCTTCCGAGTCATGATATAGGAAGACACGCACCGTTTGACCGACTGTGACTTCTTCTGTTTGTTCTTTCCGATGAAGTAATACCTCTTCACGGCCGTTCCCAATAAATACGCCAAAATCGGCTGAACGTTCCGCAACTAGATCGACTACATCTCCTGCACGTAATACCATTCTATACACATCCTTTTTCATCTTATTACTGTCAGTATACCTACCTACACACGTTCTTAATCATATCACGTTCCTTTTCCTGCTTCAGGTCAATTGTGTCCAATTTGTGAACGAGACAATGAACCACCCAACCGTCAAGCTTCTAAATCGACCGAGTATCAGACGGAATTTTGTGACAATTTTGTGAACAATGTTTTTCCATCTAGTATCCACTTTTTGAAAACGTTATTATTAAAGAAGTGTTGTTTATAAATCAGGTTTCAGCAATGTCCGAACGGGGGAAATAAAATGTTTGATGTTCAATCTCGCTCATTTGCGAAACGCTTCATGAAGGGCCTTTTGATTGCATTCTTCGCTCTTCTTGCTTCGCTGAGTTTCATATTCTCAAACGGTGTCGATACGAACGTATCGTCTTCCGTCACGATGGTTCAAGAGTAAGCGCCCTCTCGCTCGTCAGAAGGCGTTTTTTTGTTTTGTTCGACAAAAAAAGGAATTTTTTACTCACTTGTCGAACGAGAAATACGTTCGGTTTTTTCAATTGAATCATCTGGGAAGGGAGAGTCACTCATGCTATTTTATTTTCTCACCACGATTCTTTCAGTCGTCGGTTTGTCCGTCTCGCTCCAAACCGGTTTTTTCAAAGATCCAATCGGCACATTCTTGTTCGCGGCGCTGCTCGCCATGGGTCTATCTTCATTTAAACAGCTTATCGCACAAATGAACGTGCTCCTGAAAGAACGGCGCAATCAAAAGCGCATCGACCGCATCGTTGCTCGCATGCACTCCAGTTCACGCAAACGCTCTACATAACGCTCGTGTTCCCACGCCACTTTTGGTATTCTATTCTAGATAGAAGAGCACAACGGACTTGGACCGTAGGAGGCACAAACACGAATGAATGAAATCCCTTTATCGAACGAATGGCTGTTACGCTATTCACCCGTCATGGAGCTGTGGCTGAAAGAAGACGGCATTTTGCTCGTCGATGACGACAACCGAATCCGCCTCACCTTAGAAATTGGCAGTGATCACGTGATGCAGTTTAAGAGCATCGAGCAAGACGGTGCCTACTTTGTCGTTGACCCGGTGAATAAACGAATTACGTTCGAACTCGAGGAAGAAGAAGAGGAAACCGATTCTCGCTTCTGGGAATAAAGATTCATGTCTAAGAGTCAGATTCTCTGTGTGAGAAGAAGACTCTTTCTTGCTGTTTGGCTCTATTTTGAAAAGGAGATTGATACTATGTTACGCACCGCCATTTGGTTTTTCTCGTTCTTCGCCGTCTTGCCCGTCTTGCTTCCGTTTTATCCGAAAGCAAAACGACTCGACGTACCGGCACGATACGATTACGTTCAAAAAATCGCCTACAACTGGGCCGGCTTCTTATTGAAAGTGGCCGGAGCCCGAGTCCGTGTGCACGGACAAGAACATATTCCGAACGAACCGGTCGTCTACGTCGCCAACCACCAAGGAAACTTCGACATCCCGATCATGATCACGGCGACGAACCATCCGAAAGCGTTCATCTCAAAAATCGAAGTCAAAAAAATTCCGATGATCGCGGGTTGGATGGAATTGATGGGTTGCATCTTTATCGATCGCAGCGACCGCCGCCAATCCGTCAAAGCGATCCGCGCCGGTGTCGAGACAATCCAATCCGGACAGTCAATCATCATCTTCCCGGAAGGCACTCGTTCAAAAGGTGGGCCGATGAAAGAGTTTAAAGCCGGCAGCCTGACGCTCGCCACGTCGAGCGGAGCAAAAATCGTTCCGGTGGCGATCAACGGCAGCCATCACCTGCTCGAAATGAAAAACCGGATTAGACCGGGTATCGTCGATGTGACGTTTTTACCGGCTATCGACCCGGCTGACGTCTCGAATAAAGATTTGACAGCGAAAGTAGAAGCGATGATTCGCCAAGTCGTTGAAGGAGGTTCCAAATGAGTTTATTAACAATCGAAGGCATCCGTAAAGAGTTCGCCGATAAAGTCTTGTTTGACGACGTCACGATGACGATTCATCCCGGTAACCGGATTGGTGTCATCGGCGTCAACGGTTCTGGGAAATCGACGTTCTTAAAAATCATTGCCGGCGTCGAAACAGCAGACAAAGGCACGATGCAACATCCGAACGACTATCGGATTCGTTATTTGACGCAAACCGTCGATTTCGCTCCCGGTCAGACAATTTTAGACGCCTTGTTCACGAGCAACACCCCATCCGTCTTGGCGTTAAAACAATACGAGCTCGCTCGCCAAGCACTCGAGGCGAACCCATCGAGCGAGCAATGGCTCGAACGTTTCATGAAAGCACAGCAAGCGGTCGATGCCACTGACGCTTGGGAAACGGAAGCGAAGCTGAAGTCGATCTTGAATCGGCTCGGGTTACCCGACGTGTCGGCCGAGATCAGTTCCCTCTCCGGGGGCCAACAAAAACGGGTCGCGCTCGCTGCGGCCTTGCTCGACGAAGCCGACTTGCTCTTACTTGACGAGCCGACGAACGAACTTGACGCCGATACGATCGCTTGGCTCGAGACGGTTCTCGCGGACTACCGAGGCGCGATCTTGCTCATCACCCACGACCGTTATTTCTTGAACCGTGTGACGAACCATATTCTCGAGATTGCCGACGGCACGTCTTACTTTTATGACGGGAACTATGAACTGTTTCTCGAGAAACGGGCCGAACGCAAAGCCCGCTCCCAGTCGATGGAACAAAAGCGGCAAAACATCTTGCGACGCGAGCTCGCTTGGCTACGCCGCGGTGCCAAAGCTCGGACGACGAAACAGAAAGCCCGGATTCAACGTGTCGAGGGCTTAAAGCAGCAAGAGGCACTCGCCGAAGACGATGCGCTCGACGTATCGGTCGGTTCACGCCGGCTCGGTAAAAAAGTCATCGAAGTCGAACAGTTGTCGTTCCAGTATGCGGACACGCCGCTCATTCACGATTTCAGTTGGCTGTTCGGACGCCGGGAACGGTACGGCATCGTTGGACCGAACGGGAGCGGCAAGACGACGCTCATGAACTTACTCGCCGGTCGCATCGAACCGACGTCAGGCACGGTCGTCCACGGTGAGACGGTTCACATCGGTTACTACGGTCAACAAGTCGAATTTGACGATACGACGCGACGGGTCATCGACGAGATCGAACGGATCGCCCAAGTCATCTACACACCGGACGGCGAGACGATCACCGCCGGTCAAATGCTCGAGCGTTTCTTGTTCACACCGGACGCCCAATATAAACCGATCAGTAAACTGTCCGGTGGCGAGAAGCGGCGCCTTGTGTTGCTGCGGATTTTGATGGATGAGCCGAACGTCTTGTTCTTAGATGAGCCGACGAACGATCTCGATACGGAAACGTTGTCGGTTTTAGAGGACTACTTAGAGTCGTTCCCAGGAACCGTCATCGCCGTCAGTCACGACCGTTACTTCCTTGACCGTATCGCCGAGCAACTCATCGCCTTCGAAGAGGGGACAATCAACGTCTACCACGCCGAATATAGCGATTATCTGGCCGAGCTTCAAGACGAGGCACGTCAACTTAAAAAAGAACCGAAAGACAAGAAAGAGCGCGCCAAAGTCGACGTCGTCAAATTCACTTTTAAAGAACAAAAAGAGTGGGAGACGATCGAGGAAGAGATCGCTCTAACCGAACAGAAAATCGAAGCTGCAGAAGCGCGACTCGCCGATGCCGGTAGCGATCTCGGAAAAGTGAACGATCTTTACGCTGAAATCAGTACCCTCAAGCAAACACTCGAAGAAAAAATGGAGCGCTGGGAGTACTTGTCTGAAATCGATGAACAAATTCAAGCTCAGAAAAAATAAAAAAAGACGGATCACAATTTAACATTGTGGTCCGTCTTTTTTCGCTATGTAGCCGTATACGTACACGTCGTATGTTTGATTACCTTGGCGCATATAGTGGCGCAGTGTTCCTTCACGAATAAAACCATTGCGTTCTAACAGTTGCTGCGAAGGGATATTTTCAGGATAGACGATAGCCCCGACTCGCTCGATATCTGCGGAACACGCAGCAAACGTCAATACCGCCTGCAACGCCTCTGTCGCGTAGCCGTTCCGCCAATAATGCGGATGGATCTCATAACCGATCTCGGCACGTCGATGGCGCGGGGCGCGATTGTGGAAGCCGATCGTCCCCATCAACTCGGGATTACCTTTCCTCATAATGCCCCAACGCATGATCGACCCGTCGGCAATCCCTTCTAGCATCCCGAATAGCATTTGTTCCGTCTGTCCAAGCGATTGATGCGGCTCCATCCCATAATGGCGCAACACGTCGACGTTTGAAAAAATCGTGAATAGACGCTCCGCATCGGTCGGTTGTAACTGCCGTAACTGCAGTCGTTCCGTTTCAATCGTTGGAATCATCCCGTTTCCCCCGTCCGAGTGATTATTTGTCCACTAAATTATGTTGAAACGCATAGACGACCGCTTGCGTCCGGTCATAGACGTCAAGCTTCGTCAAAATATTCGAGACGTGCGTCTTCACCGTCTTCAACGAAATGTATAATTCATCGGCGATGACTTGGTTCGCCTTGCCTTCGGCCATCAGTTGCAAAATCTCGCGTTCCCGCGCCGTCAAACTTTCATGAAGGGTCGTCTCCGGATGCCGCAGACGTTCGAGCATCTTGCCGGTCACTTGTGCGGCCATGACCGGATTACCGGCTGCCGTCTGACGGATCGCGTCGGCGATTTCATTCGCGTTCGCCGTCTTCAAGACATAACTCATCGCACCGGCCTCGATGACCGGATACACTTTTTCATCGTCCAAAAAACTCGTCACGACTAAAATTTTCGCATCTTTCCAGCTCGCTTTGATACGCTTCGTCGACTCGACTCCGTCCACAGGCTCCATCACGAGGTCCATCAAGACGACGTCCGGTTTTTCAGCGATGGCGAGTTCCGCTCCGGTCGCCCCGTCCGACGCTTCCCCGACTACTTCAATGTCCGGCTGTGTCGACAGAAATGCCGAGACACCAGCCCGGACCATCTCATGATCATCAATCAATACGACTCGAATCATTCTAACCCCTCCACTTGTTGTTTCACACGCACTTCGATTTGTGTACCGACTCCAGGCACGCTGACGAGACGTAACGTCCCGCCGACTTCGGCCGTTCTCTCTCTTATCGATTGTAAGCCATATGAGGCGACTTGTGTATCCTCGACATTAAAACCGATCCCGTCGTCATTTATTTTCAAGATGACCGTCTGTTGGACGGTCCGCATTTCAATTTCGAGCCGCTTCGCCTTGGCATGCCTGAGCGTATTGCTGATCGCTTCTTGAACGATGCGGAACAACTCATTTTCCGCATGGCGTGACAATTTCACTTCCTCGAGACGCCAGATGAGCTCGGTCGATTGTTTGCGGGACAGTTCTTCTAACAGACGTTCAATCCCCGTCTTCAAGGTCATCCCTTCTAACTCGACGGGACGAAGCTGCAACAAGAGCGAACGCATCTCGGCCTGAGCGGTCTGTGCCATGACTTCGACTTGACCGATCTGTTTAGCGGCGAGTTCCGGTTTCGATTCGATCGTCTGCTTGACCGCTGTCGTCATCATCGAGATCGCGTAGAGCTGTTGGCTGACCGAGTCGTGCAGCTCACGGGCGACGCGACGACGTTCTTCGACGACCGCCTCGCTACGTGCCTCTTCGACACTGACCGGCCGATCGCCGACCCGTTTGGCGACCTCGATCATCTCCGTACGTTGTTTGCTGATACGGACAATCCGTTCAAGCGTGTCGCGGTACGGCGATAACGGCCGGAACACGATCTCTTTTTGATTCTCGAGCTTCCATAGGGCAATCGCCACTTCACGGAAATCCCGGCGTAAATAAAAATAAGAGCCAACTCCAAATATGCTGCCGATCAAGACGGCGATGACAATGATAGACACACCGAAAGGCAACCCTTCTTCACGTGTAAATAAATCTCGGAGTGAAGTCGAGTCACCTATTAGAAATGCAATCGTCACGAATAGCGCCGTCAGTAGACTACTGAATAATTGGTGCCAGACGACCGTCCTTGGGTAAGAATCCTTCTTCATACGGTCATCACCTCGACGCTTCCGCTCATGAGCACGATATGAATCCGGACTTTCCGGTTCGCTGCTTGATACTCATCGGACGCCGTATAAAAACGGCGGTTAAACACCGGTGAATAGTTCGATTCATCGACTTGGATCTTGCCAAAACCGATCGAGGCGTCGATCGAATAATCGTAACCGGCCGGGATGAGGATGCGGATATCCCCAGCGAGTCCGTTCAAGAGCAAGAACGTCTCCCCTTCCGGAATGATGGCGCGCGATAAATCCATCTCGACGTCGCGCAGCAAAAAGAATTCATTCGTGTCTTGCAAGACGTAATGGCCCGACTCTTTCGTCCCGAACGAAAACGCCTGTTCTTGACGAATATGCGACCGGAACCGACTCGACTCAAGCGGTCGATTTTTATACAAACGGTACCCGAACATGAGCAATAATCCTGATAAGACGAACCCGAACGCGGCCGAAGAAAAGATGAGTCCGACGAGCATCACGCCGCCAATCCCATAAAAGATATAACTGACCGGCTGATTTCCTTTCCGGCTGAAGCGACGCCCGATATAAAGCAATAAGAGCGGCACAATCATGCTGAAGAGGACGCTGTTCCCACCCGTCAAGATGTCGATAAATAGTCCGATGGCAAATAAAATAATCATGAAGCCGATGATTTGGCGTGTGTTCCAACGTTCCACTCTGATCCCCCCTCCCTATCGATATGTACAATGAAGCAAAGAAGCGATGGCCCGAAAATATTCTGGACCATCGCTGAACCAGTACGTCAGTCTTGTTTAAAGCGACGCTCAAGTTCTTTTAATTTTGCTTCGAAATCATCTTCGTCCATCGCGTCGATTTTTTCGTCGACCTCAGGTTCTTCTTTCGTTGCGTCTTTCTTCTCTTCTTCTGTGAACGGATGCGACTTCGATGTGTCCGCTCCGAAGATTTGATCGAGCGCACCTTTCAACAAATCAAGGTTCTCACGCATCGCGAACTCGTAACGCTTGTTTTGCATCTCGTCGAGTTTGAGGCGCATCTCAAGGGCACGGCGCTCAAGGGCATCAAGTTCACGACCGCCTTCGTCTAACAAGCCTTCGAAGTAGCGATACTGTTCACCGTAATGTTTTGACTCGAGAGCAGCGCGTTCAGCCAGTTTCTCTTCGCCGGCTTGTTTCGCGAGCTCTGTCTGTTCGTAGCGCTTGTCAGCCATCAATTTGGCATCGTCACGCTTCGTCGCGAGTTCGCCGAGCAACGCCTTCTGACGCTCGACGAGACGTTCGACCGACAACGCCTCTTTTTCAGCGCCGCGGATGTGGCGGTTCAATTCGGCTTCCCCACTCGAGCGTGGCGCCTCTTTATCTTGATACTTTTTCATTTCTTTTGAAAATTCTTTCGTCAACTCGTTAGCTAAATCACGAAACTGATCAAATGGTGTCTTCATCATAAAATCCTCCTTCTAAAAACTTAGCGACGGTTTACAAACTTTTGCCAGACTTGATCGAACGATTGGAAGCTGCTACGACTAGCACGCGACCCGTCCGCATTTAAGATCTCAACGTCCCGCTTTTGGTTGGCATACATCATATACCCTTTAAACAACATCCATGCCACCACAATTCCGATTAACGCCCAAATATTCGACAAAATCGTGATGATCCCGATCACGGCGAGCAAGCCGTAACCGATTTTTGCGCCGACATGCGTCACGGCCATGAATCTGACTCCAGCCCAAAGTGCTAAGAGCGCCCCCAAACCAAACATGATCATATTTGGTAAAAAGCCGATTAGGACGAGAACTAGAGAGATTGCCGCCACGATGAACAACACTTGCTTCACTTGGCGATTCATCTGTCATCCCTCCTCATTAAGTACACTCTTATCATAATACGCCATTTAAAAGATGGCGACGAGCGGAAGGCTTGTTTTTCCTCGGTCTGTAGACTGAGATGATAGCGGTATCAGAAAATCTGGTACATCGAATGTATCGAACAATGAATTGTCAGGACCAATTCTACATATATGAACAATCGTTCAGAAATAATTGCGTCCATAGCAGGTAAAACGCTCGAAAGTAAGCGGTTTCTTCGATACAATGTAGTCGATTGTGACAGACAAAAAATCCTACGCACACAGGGAGAGAGTTATGAAAACATTGAACGAACGCGCACTCGAGATGCATGCTTTGCACCACGGTAAATTAGAAACGACGCCAAAAGTCGACGTCGACACGACAGAAGCGCTCAGCCTCGCCTACTCACCGGGCGTCGCCGAACCGTGCCGCCGCATCGCCGACAATAAAGAGCTGTCCTATGAATATACGTTGCGCGCCAACACGGTCGCCGTCGTCTCGGACGGAAGCGCCGTACTCGGGCTCGGCAACATCGGTCCGGAAGCGGCGTTGCCGGTCATGGAAGGCAAGGCCGTCCTGTTCAAAAGTTTCGCCGGGGTCGATGCGTTCCCGATTTGTTTAGACACACACAACGTCGATGAGATCGTGCGGACGGTCGAACTACTGGCCCCGACGTTCGGCGCCGTCAACTTAGAAGACATCAAGGCACCCGAATGTTTTGAGATCGAGGCCCGGTTGAAGCAGACGCTCCCAATCCCGGTCTTCCATGACGATCAACACGGGACGGCGATCGTCGTCTTGGCCGGCCTCGTCAATGCACTCCGTTTGGTCGACAAGACGATGCCTGAACTGCGTGTCGTCATGAATGGGGCCGGGGCCGCCGGAATCGCCATCGCCAAACTGCTCAAGCGCTTCGGCGTCGAGGACCTCGTCATCTGTGATACGAAAGGTGCGATTTATGAAGGACGCGCCGACGGCATGAACCCGTTCAAAGACCAAATCGCCAAGGCGACGAACCGGAAGCTCCACATCGGTACGCTCGCCGACGTGCTCGAGGGGGCCGACGTCTTCATCGGCGTCTCAGCCGCCGGCGCCGTCACCGAGGACATGGTCCGCACGATGGCCACGGATCCGATCATCTTCGCCCTCGCGAACCCAATTCCAGAGATTATGCCGGATCTCGCGACTTCCGCAGGGGCCCGCATCGTCGCGACCGGTCGCTCGGACTTCGCCAACCAAGTGAACAACGTCCTCGCTTTCCCCGGTATTTTCCGTGGGGCGCTCGACGTCCGGGCGTCAGAGATCAACGAAGAGATGAAAGAAGCGGCCGTCCATGCGATCGCTGACTTATTAACAGAGGACGACCTCGCGAACGGCATCGTCATCCCGAGCCCGTTCGACGAGCGGGTCGCACCGGCCGTCGCAATCGCCGTCGCGAAGACGGCTGTCGAGACCGGTGTCGCCAACCGTCCGCTCGATGAGGACGCTATTCGCCGCCACGTGCGTGATAAACGGCTATAACACGAAAAACTGCGCAGACCATAACGGTCTGCGCAGTTTTTTTAGACTGTACCTTGCAAGATCCCTTCCGCCCACTCGACTTCTTCCGTCGTCGGTGGTTTGATGCCTTTTAATGGATAGTCGAGGCCGAGCGCCTCCCATTTATAGACGCCCATCTCGTGATACGGCAAGATTTCAACTTTCTCGACGTGGTCGAGTTTTTGAATGAACGCCGCCGTGCGCCGGAGCGCCCCTTCATCAAGCGTCCATTCCGGGACAAGAACGTGGCGAATCCACATTTTCGTTCCGCGCTCGGATAAATGTTCAGCAAGCGCGAGCGTGTTGGCGTTGCTCCGTCCTGTCAGTTTCTTGCACATGTCGTCATCGATGTGTTTAATATCGAGTAAGACGAGGTCGGTGTGGTCTAAGATGGCGTCAAGGTTAGGAGGACGGAGTGCACCCGACGTATCGAGCGTCGTGTGGAGCCCGTGTTTTTTCGCTTCACGCAACAGCGCTTCTAAAAACTCTGGCTGCGCGAGCGGATCGCCCCCTGAAATTGTGATGCCGCCTTTTGATGCTTCCATGAACGGACGATAGTTGAGCGCTTCTTGAATGACGTCCTCGGCCGAACGATGGTTATTCTTTTTAAAATCCCACGTATCAGCGTTGTGGCAATACAAGCAGCGAAGCGCACAACCTTGCAAAAAGACGATAAAACGAATTCCCGGGCCGTCAACGGTTCCAAACGATTCGACCGAGTGTACATATCCCATTGTCATCGAGATGACCTCCTAACGAATGAGCGGCCTTCAAGCGAAGGCCGCCAAGCCTTTACTTATAATGAACCGTGGAACGTCCGGTTGATGACGTCGATCTGTTGCTCGCGTGTCAACTTGATGAAGTTGACGGCGTAACCTGATACGCGGATCGTGAGCTGCGGGTACTCTTCTGGATGTTCCATAGCGTCGAGCAGCGTCTCACGATTGAAGACGTTGACGTTCAAGTGGTGACCTTTGTGCTCGCCACCCATATAGCCGTCAAGAAGTGCCGCCAAGTTAAGTTCACGTGCGACGTCTTCTTTACCGAGTGCTTTCGGTACGATCGAGAACGTGTACGAAATGCCGTCTTGCGCGTGTTCGAACGGAAGTTTGGCGACTGACGAGAGCGACGCTGCCGCTCCTTTCGTATCGCGGCCGTGCATCGGGTTCGCACCTGGTGCGAACGGCTCACCAGAACGACGGCCGTCCGGCGTATTACCTGTTTTCTTGCCGTAGACGACGTTCGACGTGATCGTCAAGACCGACTGCGTATGAAGCGCGTCGCGGTACGTTTTATGTTTCCGGACTTTTTCCATGAACGATCCGACGAGTTCGACGGCGATCGCGTCGACACGGTCATCGTTGTTTCCGAATTTCGGGAAGTCGCCTTCTGTTTCAAAGTCGACAGCGATGCCGAATTCATTCCGGACCGGTTTGACCGTCGCATATTTGATTGCTGACAAGCTGTCCGCCGTCACCGAAAGGCCAGCGATACCACAAGCCATCGTCCGTAAGATTTCAGGATCGTGGAGCGCCATTTCGATCCGTTCGTACGCATATTTATCGTGCATGAAGTGAATGACGTTGAGTGTGTTGACGTAAAGCTCCGCGAGCCAGTCGAGCGTCCGGTCGAAATCAGCGTACACTTTGTCGTACGTGAGGACGTCTTCTGTGTTCATGTCCCAAGCCGGAGCGATTTGATCGCCGCTCTTCTCATCGCGTCCACCGTTCATGCTGTAGAGGAGTGCTTTCGCCATATTGGCACGGGCACCGAAGAACTGCATCTGTTTGCCGATTTTCATCGGTGACACACAGCAGGCGATGCCGTAATCGTCACCAAACTCTGGAAGCATGAGGTCGTCGTTTTCGTATTGGATCGCCGACGTCTCAATTGACATCTTCGCGCAATATTGTTTGAATCCTTCCGGTAATTTCGTCGACCAAAGCACCGTCAAGTTCGGTTCTGGTGCCGGGCCGAGGTTTGTGAGCGAGTGAAGGAAACGGAACGAACTCTTCGTGACGTTCGAACGGCCATCCTCACTCATCCCACCGATTGATTCCGTGACCCAAGTTGGATCTCCAGAGAACAATTCGTTATAGTCAGGCGTCCGCAAGAATTTGACGATGCGGAGTTTCATGATGAAGTGATCGACGATTTCTTGGACGTCTGACTCTGTCAAACGGCCCGCCGCCATGTCACGCTCAGCGTACACGTCAAGGAATGTCGATACGCGTCCGAGAGACATCGCCGCACCGTTTTGTTCTTTGACAGCTGCAAGGTAAGCGAGATATACCCATTGATAGGCTTCTTGCGTCGTTTCAGCCGGGCGACCGAGGTCGAATCCGTAAGCAGCGCCGAGTTGTTTCAATTCTTGAAGGGCACGAAGCTGTTCAGACATCTCTTCCCGCGTCCGAATGTCTGCTTCTGAGAGGAAACCGCCATTGTTCGCCAAATCTTTTTTACGCTCGGCAATCAAGAAATCTAAACCGTATAAGGCAACGCGACGGTAGTCACCGATGATCCGGCCACGTCCGTATGCGTCTGGGAGACCTGTGATGATCCCTGACTTCCGTGCCGCCCGCATCTCTGGTGTGTAGGCATCGAAAACACCTTGGTTGTGTGTTTTACGAATGTCTGAATAGATTTTTGTGATTTCAGGATTTGGTTCGAAGCCGTATGACTCGAGCGCGGCGTCGACCATGCGGATGCCGCCGTTCGGATGAATCGAGCGTTTGAACGGTTCGTCCGTTTGGACACCGACGACTTTTTCAAGGTCTTTATTTAAGTACCCAGGTCCGTGTGAGATAATTGTCGACGGCGTGTTTTGATCGACATCCCAAACGCCCCCGCGTTCCCGTTCTTCTTTCGTCAATTCCATCACTTGTCCCCAAAGACGATTCGTCGCCTCTGTCGGTCCGACTAAGAAACGGTCATCCCCTGTATACTCGTGGCGGTTCAAGCGGATAAATTCACCGACATTCACTTCGTTCGTCCACTGTCCAGGAACAAATCCTGACCAGGCTGATTTAATTTCAGTTGCCATTATGGTCACTCCTCATAGTTGAGATAACTGCCTGATTCCTTATAATATGAGTGTACGTGAAAACGCCAACAATATGTTTTACATTCTTGTGAAAGTTGTAACAATCTCATGAACATTGGTGTTATGCCGTTTTTGTAAGCGCTATTTTATCTGTTATAGTAGTTTTTCAACTTACATAGAAACAGACGAATCCCTGTCCGTTCACGTTCTTGTGAATCCTGTATTATCTTTAAGGAGTTGTGAAAAATCATACAGTTTTTGTAGTGACTTAACTCACAGGTTCGGGATAGAACTTGAATTTTTGCCTTATATCGAGCACAATGGAAGCAGAACATTGTAGAAGAGGAAGGGGTTCTTCCCATGACGTATGAACCATTAACAGCCGAGCATAACTTAAAAGCCGGTGACCGCATCTCCCTTAAAGTCGAAGAGGCTGGAGACAAGCGCGACGGATTTATCACAGAATTTGAAGAAAAAGGCTTTTGGATTCGCTTTGATGACGATATCGAGAATGAGGATTTCATCGATTTCCGTGACCATTTAATGGTCGCACTCGTGTCGCGCCCAATCGACGTCGCGACGACGTATCCAGAACTAAACGCCTATGCAAAATTGCTTAAGGAATTGGAATACCGCGTGTATCAAGGCTTCACGGTCGAAGGTGTCGAAGCCTCACCTGAGCACATCGACGTGCACATCAAACTCGTCGAGGACGGGCAAGTGTACACACAGACGCTCCGTTCATCGATTGACCAAGACACTGAACATGTTCGCTATATTTGAACCAGGGAGCGCTTATGCTTCCTTTGTTTTTGCCCAACGATAAGGAGAACTGATATGAACTTTACAAAACCATTCATTAACGAAGCCTGGGAACGCCTTGGCTTTAACGAACCGATGCCGGTCCAAGCGGAAGCGTTCCCGCCCCTTTTAGAAGGAAAAGACGTCACGATCGAAGCACCGACAGGGACAGGTAAGACACTCGCTTATCTTTTACCCGCTATTGAAAAAATCGATGCCTCGAACGACCGGATCCAAGTCGTCATCGTCGCACCGACGCGCGAACTCGTCATGCAGATCCAAACGGTGGCGCAACGTTTCACCGAAAAAGGTGACGTCCGGATTGCCTCGTTCATCGGCGGCGTCGAACTGAAGCGCCAAATCGATCGCTTGAAGAAAAAACCGCATTTAATCGTCGGGACACCAGGACGTCTCGTTGAATTGATCGAGAAGAAAAAACTTAAACTGCACGAAACGCATACGATCGTGCTCGATGAAGCCGATCAAATCATCGACAGCGGATTGACGGAAGCAGCCGAGCGCATCATCAACCATACGGCGCACGAGCATCAAATCTCACTCGTTTCGGCGACGTTGACGGACACGCTCCAAGCATGGGCTGCCCCATTCTTGAAAGAACCGGTTCACGTGAAGGTCGAACGGACTGTCAGTGCTCAAGTGACGTACGGCTATATGTTGACGACACGTCGCTATAAGCCAGAACTGCTTCGCCGCCTGTCACACGTCGACGGCGTCAAAGTGCTCGCGTTTATCAACAACCGCTCGTTCTTACCGCCGCTCAAAGGTGAGCTCGATAAGATGAAAGTGAACTACCGTATGCTCGATAGCTTGAAAGGGAAACGTGCCCGCGTCGAGACGCTCCGCGAATTCCGTAAAGGCGAATATCCGCTCCTCATCACGACGGGTCTCGCAGCGCGCGGACTCGACATCGATGAAGTGACGCACGTCGTCCATTTCGATTTACCTGAATCGACCGATGACTTCATCCACCGCTCAGGACGGACCGCTCGCGGTAGCGCGGCCGGGACGGTCCTCTCGATCGTGACGCCGGAAGATTTGACGCACTTGAAATCGTTCGCCCGCCAGCTCGGTGTCGAATTGAAAGAGCTTGAGATTTACCGTGGCGAAGTCATCGAGAAACGGATCGAAGACAAACCGCCGGTCGTCAAACGTCCTGCAGACAAGCGAGGACCACGGCGATGAAAAAAGACCGGAAAGTAATTCCCTTCCCTTTGCTCGTCGAAGAGTCCGAATTGCTGGCCGAACTGAAAAAGTTATACGAGCAAGCGGCACTCGCACGCAGCACGCAGTGGACGAACTATATCCAAGAGATCGCTTCGGAAGGCACGTGGCACTTGAAAGACGCCGAACTGTTCCGCGATTTGTTCATCGATTGGGCCGTCTTCTTTGAGACGGACGAGGACGGGATGACACCGCATGGCCGCTATTTGGCGGACCATAAAGCCGATATGTCACCCGCCCTCTATCACGCCTTGCGCGGTCTCGCCGTCCCCCGGTGCTCTGTCTTTGAAGTGACCGAGGACGGTCTCCGCGATTGGGAGACGAAAGAATCGTATAAAGTGACGTTGCCGGAGGTTCGTGAACCGGGCGACGTCATGCTCGGCAAACTGCTCGATATCCGTGGCAGCTGGCGCTTCGGGTCGGCCTTCCTCGCACTTCCAGCGAAGATGGCTGGCAACGTAGCAGATCTGTACATCGACTTCATGGATGAGGTCGGTCCAGGTGCGTTCCTCGACCAGTTCCCAGAATTCTGTGCAGAACTGATCGATATGTTGCTTGATTTAGAAGAAGGGGTCATCATCCCGAAACCAACGAAATAACCGAGAGGCAGCCGCCTCTCGGTTTTTCTATTAGTAAACATAGTAATGGACGGGTCGATTCGCCGTCTGTCCGCTGTCTCCTTCTGCTTTTATGGAAGCGCGCGAAACCATTTCCCCTTCATCATATACTTCTAACATGGCTCCTTCTTTTTTAGGAAGCACATGATAGACTAACTGATCGATATAAGTGATTGACCCGACTGCACCTTGAATGACTTGGCGAGTCGTCTGCTCTAACGAGTTTAAATCAATAATCAATTCTGTTCCGTCAGATCGCATCGCACGATATTCATCTCCCGTATCTTCTTTTAACGTCTCAAGTGTCATTGCTTGAATCGGAATATAGCGATTGCCCATTGATACTTGTTCTTGATGCATAGTCGAATACCATGACCACTCCGATCAATGTCTTTGAACGGTCGATTTTTTGAGTGACAAACGTCTTCGATGACTTGCTTGCTACGATAACGCTTCTTAACTTCGGATTCCCTTCCCCGTATTGCCGTTTGATTTTGCTGACGAGCTCGTCCATCGTGACGTCGAGCTCTCGCCGCGACGGCATCATTTCCCGAAACAATCCAAAACAAAAGACGCATCCTCATTGATTAGGATGCGTCAGTTTGATGAGCGGACGATATAGTCGGCTTGTATTAACGGATTGATCGTTTTGATGCCCCTAGCAAAGGGCTGACTTCAGTTTACCAGAGCACCCAACCTTTCGCTCCCGGAGGCGCGCTTTCAATCAAGTGCCAAATCGGAACCGTGTAGGCGAATGCGATCAAGACGAACGTGACCGTGATCCAGAGCTTCCAGTTCTCGAAGAACCGTGGCGTCTCCATTGCCGCCTCTTCCGTTTCCGCGAGTGGGAACTCTTCCTCACCTTTTGGTGCGAGGAATGACAAGTTGAACATCGAATAGACGAAGATGAGCACCGAGACGAGAAGGATCGTCCCGCCGATTGCCATCGCCATATGGTACGGGATCCATTCACGCGTCAACGCGTCTGAGAAATACGTCGCCGGACCGGTCCGACGCGGGTTACCTTGAAGGCCTGAGATGTGCATCGCATACGACATGATCGACATCCCGAACGCCCACGTCCCCGTCTGAATCAAACCGAGACGGTTCATCGATTTCGTGAGTGTCCGTCCGCGTAGTACCGGCACGAGCCAATAGGCGGTTCCAAAGAACGTCAAGGCGACGGCCGTCCCGACCGTGATATGGAAGTGACCGGTGACCCAAAGCGTGTTGTGGACCATCGCGTTCAATTGGTGCGACGCGTTGATGATACCACCGGCACCAGCCGGAATGAAGAACAACATTCCGACGAACGGGGCGAGGAAACGCACATCGCCATACGGCATCTTTTTGACCCAACCGAATAAGCCGCGTGCGCCGAGCGCGCGTCCCCGCAGCTCGAACGTCGCGAACAGCGAGAACGCCGTCATGAACGACGGGATGACGACGAGGAACGTCAAGATGACTTGGACGAACTTCCAAAACGGATCGATCCCCGGCTCTGTCAACTGGTGGTGGAAACCGACCGGGAACGAGAACAAGAGGAACAACAAGAACGCCATCCGCGCGAGCGCGTCCGAGAAGATCTTCCCACCGATGACTTTCGGCACGACCGTATACCAGACGATATAGGCCGGCATGAGCCAGAAGTAAACGAGCGGGTGACCGAAGTACCAGAACAACGTCCGACTCAGTTCAATCCCGACCGTGTCTTTCCATCCGAGCGAGAGCGGGAGCAGTTGGAACAAAATCGTCCCGGCAACACCGAGTGTCGCGATGACCCAGAGCAACATCGTCATGATACTCATGTACGCTGGGAGTGGCGGGTGAACGCCAGGGTGTTCCCGTTTATAGTCCGCATACATGCGGAACATCGCGAACGCCGAGAACCATGTACCGACGACGAACAGGACGAGACCGACATAGAAGATCGGGTCGGCCATGAGCGGAGCGTAGAACGTGTAAAGTACAGTCGCTTTATTGGCGAGCACCATGATCGTCACGAGTACCGCCCCAGCGATGATCATCCAAAAACCGAGCCAAGCGACACGTGTCGGGAACGATTCAAACCGTCCGAACGACTTGGCGAGCAGCGCGTAAAGTAAGCCGATGATAAACATCGTCGTAAAGACGAGACCAAGCATGATACCGTGAGCCGTCAACAGTTGATAGTAACCGAATACTTCCGGAATGATTCCTGTACGGATGAGCGTCTGCATGAGTCCCGCGATCGCTCCAATCAAGACGGCGAGTACCGAGACGACAACGTGGGCATAGGCGAGGCGCGCTTCTTTCACACCGATGCTCGGCACCGGCACACCGCGCTCCATTTCCCACTGTTTCAGTTTTGAGGCTACGTCGTTCATTTAGTCCACCACCTTAATTTTTGTCGCCATCATGTGATGGCCCGTCCCGCAATATTCGTTACAGAGAATTAAAAATTCGCCTGTTTCTTCAAACGTATACGTGAGCGAGTTGATATGTCCCGGCACGACCATCATGTTGACCGGTGTCCCCGTCAACTGGAAACCGTGGACGACGTCCGGTGACGTGACGAGAAACGTCACTTTCGCACCTTTCGGGATTTCAACGTTCCCCGGTGTGAACGTGAACGCCTGCGCGACCATGACGAGTTCATACTCGTTATCACCAATTTTATTAAGTCCAGGTTTATCGAACGGCGCCGTCTGATGCACTTTTGCCGGGTCGATCAAATCGGCGTCCGATGCGGGCTGGTTTCCGGCCGCAAACGCCGAAATGCCGAGCACTGCCAAAAACACGCCTAATAGAACGATGCCAAAGATCAGCCAATATTTTTCAAGCTTATGAATATGCATGTTTGTTCTCTCCTTTTGACGTTATCGTGTAACAAATAAATAAAAGACCGACGACCACATGGCGATGATGACACCCGCGACAATCATGACCGATGTGAACGTGCCTTTCAGATTCGGTTCTTGCCCACCGTTCTTATCCACGTGAAGGACCCCTTTCGCTATAATTTCCTCTTTCATTGTATGAAATTCACCCCGACTTAATATGTGACTTTTATCACTCCAAAAGTGACAATCACATCAAATTTGCGTAGTTTCCACACATAAAATTCACAATTAGCCAAATCAAGACGACAAAAAAACCGCCTCACTAAGAGACGGTTCCTCGTTATAATCGGCAAATCCCGACCGGACATCCTTCACAGTGGCACAGCTCTTTTAAGAAATCGATATCATGCAAGACGATTGAGTTTCCCGTCGTTGTCAGGACGCCTTCTTTTCGCCACTGGTTCATCATCCGGTTGACGGTCTCACGCGGTGCCCCGATCAGTTGACCGAGCTCCCCGTCGGAAGGATGTCGTGAGATGACGACCGCATCATCTTCTTCTACTCCGTGCATGGCCGCCATCCGAAGCAGCGTCGAAGCGAGCGCTCCCGGCTTTCCGTACAATAGCAAATCACGCAGTTTCATCTCTGAATGCTTACGCATCATCGACGTCCAGCGTAGCACGTCACCGGCAAATTTGGCGTCGTGCTGCATGATGGTCTCGATGTCTTTCTTTGAAATAATGCCAATGACACTTTCTTCCGTCGTCTCGATGCTGTAAGAACTCGGGAACGTGTCGACGATATCAAACTCACCAAAAAAATCGTCGGCGCCATATAAGAACATGACGATTGGATTACCTTTTTTCGTGATCTTTGTGAATTTGACAGATCCGCTCTTCAAATAAAAGAATTTATCACACTTCTCACCTTCCCAACAGACGATGCTGGCCTTCGGGTAGTCTTGAGGTGTCATCATTTCGAGCAATAACTGTTTCGTCTCCGCTGAAAAGATAAAGCTGTTCGGTTCGGTTGTCCCACATTTCGTAGACATGTTCGTCTGCTCCCTCCACAATTCATTCGTGCCTGGAATGTCTCGTACGTTTCATTTATGGCTTTATTATACAGTAGCGCGAGCACCCTAATCACAAAAGTATGTGACATTTCAAACAATCTTCTTTTTTAAGTGCTTCCATAAGAAAAGACTGTAGAAAGTCTACAGTCTCAGATCAGTCTCAGCGATAGACGAGACGAATCAGCTTCTCCGCACCTTTAAAGTTTGGATAACGGATCGGCACATCAAATTTTGTCGTGTTGCGTAAGATTGATTTGGCATGGCTGAACGCCTCAAAGCTATAGCGTCCGTGATAAGCTCCCATCCCACTCTCCCCGACACCGCCAAATGGCAAGTTCGGGTTCGTCAAATGCATGAGGACATCGTTGACACAACCGCCGCCGAATGTCAGATGTTTGAGCACCGTATGTTCGACAGCTTTCGTTTCCGTGAACAGATAGAGCGCGAGCGGATGCGGACGGTCGGACACGAACTCGATCGCCTCATCGAGTTGACGATACGTCAGCACCGGCAAAATCGGTCCGAAAATCTCGTCTTTCATGACAGCAGCCCCATCATGAATATCCGTCATGACGGTCGGGGCGATTTTCAAGCTGTCCCGCTCCGTCGCTCCCCCGAAGAAGACGTCCCCTTGACTCAAATAACTCGTCAACCGATCAAAATGAGACTCGCTGACGATCCGGGTGAACCGTTCTGTCCCGATTCCGTTCCCAAACATCAGGAACGCTTCCCGCTTGATCGCTTCAAGAAACGCATCACGTTTCGACTCGTGGACGAGCACGTAGTCCGGGGCGACACACGTCTGCCCGGCGTTCATCCATTTCCCCCACGCAATCCGTTTCGCCGCAATGTTAATATTGGCATCTTCATGGACGATGGCTGGTGACTTCCCACCTAGTTCAAGCGTGACCGGCGTCAATTGCTTGGCCGCAGCCTCCATGACGATTTTTCCGACTTGGGTCGAACCGGTAAAGAAGATATGATCCCATTTTTGCGCGAGCAAAGCTTGAGCGACGTCTTTATCCCCTTCGACGCTGACGACGTAGCGATCGGTGAACGCCCGTTCGAGCACTTTCGTCATTACTTGGGCCACGTTCGGCGTCAATTCGGACGGTTTCACGACAGCCGTGTTCCCGGCCGCGATTGCTCCGATGAGCGGTGCGATTGCCAATTGGAACGGATAATTCCAAGGCGCGATGATGAGAACGGTGCCGTACGGTTCATACATGACCTCACTTTTTGTCCCGAGGTGGATCGCCGCGCCGCGGACCCGTTTTGGTCGCATCCAACGCTTCAACTCTCGATTCGTCCGACTGATCTCGTCGTAAATAAAGCCGATCTCCGTCGTGAACGCATCGAGCTCTGATTTATTTAAATCTGTTTTTAACGCTTCAATAATTTCCGTTTCGTGATGTTTGATCGATTCTTTCAAAAACGTCAACATACTGAGACGGAATGCGAGCGATTTGGTCGCTTGCGTCTTAAAGAAACGACGTTGCTTACTGATGAGCTCTTCGATCGTCAACTGTTCGATTGGTGCGAGCATAAATCTGCCTCCCTTTGAGTGATAACGCTGTCTTCATCTTATCACTATCCAATCAGACCCGACCATTTTGAACGTTCAGCCGTTGCTGCTTGATACGTGCCCATCTCACCCGGTCTTGTTTGAAACGACACGTTTCCTTGTCTGCTCGATCACAATCAAAAGCAGACCCGCTAGCAGCAAAACAATCCCGGTCAGCGTGAATTTCTGCGTTAACGAGACGGACAGCCACCCTAAGAGAGCCGAACCTACGACCGTACCGAGCGAGAAGAACGCATAGAAGTAGCCATACGATTTGCCGCGATTGGCACTGTTCGTCGCTTTGATCAACATCGTGTTGATGGCCGGGAACAAAATTGCGAAGCCGACGCCATAACAGCCGAGCACGAGATAGAGCAGATTTGCGCTACCTGACAAACCGATCAGAATTTGACTAACCCCAAGGATGCCGATCCCGAGCGCAGCCAAGCGCGCCGGCTCGAACCGGTCGAAGATACGGTTCGTCGGCAAGACGAACACGAGGACGGCAGCAACGCCAAACGTGCTGAGCAACGTCCCGCTGAGCCGTGAGTCATAACCGAGCGCTTGTACGTAAAGCGGTAATAAATAAGCGAGCGCTCCTTGCGAGAACATCAATAAAAACGCCCCGATATATGCTTTGACGACGTCGCGTTCTAGCGTTTTCGAGCCAACCACTTCGCGCCGGTCCTCATGTTTAACAGCGAATCGCAACCGCTTTAACACGACGAGGGCAAGCAAAGCCACAAGCACGCCATACGCCGCCACGTACGTAAATACGACCGGGACCGATGTCCGACTGGCCATGATGCCGCTGAACGCTGGTCCTAGAATCGCCGCCAACCCGACGAAGCTCCCGGTGAGCGCCACTTTTTTCCCTTGTCGATTCGCCGCGGTCAAGTTCGCGGATAGCGTAAACGCAGCCGGTACAATCAAGCCGGCCACGAATCCGTGAACGACACGCACCACCAGTAACATCGAAGCATCATCGACAAGGCGATACATGAGCAGACTCGCACTTGATAACACTAGACCGACGAGTAAGATTCGGAACGGGCCGAACTTGTCCGTCCAAACGCCAGACAAAATGTTCCCGAACGTGTTCGACAGTGAGTAGATGGCAATGACGACACCGGCGATGAACGGCGTCGCACCGACCGAGGTCGCGAACGTGCTCATGACGGGAAGTTGGGCAAACAGATCGAAAAACGCAAAAAAGACGATACTATAAATCACAAAAGCGGATGGTTTATTCACGGAATTCTCTCCTTAGCTCAGCGCCTCCACGGACACTGAGTTTTCAGCTTCAGTCTAGCTTGCCGGTTCCGCTTTGTATAGATACGTTGGCACACTGACACAAAAAGTCCCTACAAACGTTGCGTCTGTAGGGACTTATGATTTAGTTCGTCACTTCGACTGCTGTGTCGAGGGCGACGCGAATCATCTCGTCGAACGTCGATTGACGTTCTTCTGATGTCGTCTCTTCACCCGTTAACAAGTGGTCAGAGATCGTGAGGATCGTCAAGGCGTTGACTTTATGTTTCGCCGCGAGCGTGTAAAGGCCGGCTGCTTCCATTTCGATTGCAAGGCAACCGAAGTCCGCCCACTTTTTGAAGTGGTGGAAGTCATCTTGGTAGAACTGGTCGGCCGTGAAGATTTGACCGACTTTGACCGGGATGCCCGCTTTCTCTGCGTTCATATACGCACGATGTAGGAGGTCGAACGTCGCTGTCGGTGCGTAGTCCATGCCGTCGAACCGGACACGGTTTTGTCCCATCTCACTCGATGCGCTCATCGCGATGACAACGTCACGCACTTTGACGTCTTCTTGAATCCCGCCGGCTGTACCGACACGAATCAAGTTTTTAGCACCGTACGACATGATCAATTCGTTGACGTAAATCGACATCGACGGCACACCCATACCTGTCCCTTGAACAGAGATGCGTTTGCCTTTATACGTACCTGTGAAACCGTACATGCCACGCACTTCGTTATACAGTTCGACATCCTCTAAGAACGTCTCGGCGATGTATTTCGCGCGCAACGGATCTCCTGGAAGTAATACCGTTTCTGCGATTTGTCCTTCTTTTGCCCCAATGTGTACACTCATGATAAAATTCCTCCTTTAAAGTTGTCGTTGGTAGTCTTCCCGATATTCGTTCGGGGTAACACCAACTTGTTTTTTAAAGACTTTTCGGAAGTATTTGTCGTCCGAAAAACCAACCGCTTGGGCGACTTCATAAATACGTTGTCTACTTGTTTCAAGGAGACGCTTGGCCTCGAGCATGCGGATCGACAGCAAGTACTCGGATAAGTTGACGCCATACTGCTGCTTAAAACGACGCGATATGTATTCGCGGCTCAAGTAAAAGCGCTCGCTCATCCCTTGCAAGCTGAGCTCTTCCGCATAATGACGCTCGATAAACGCACCAATTTGGAAGATTGGATCCTCCTCGGCTGGACAGACGTCCGCGAGGGCACGTTCGAGCGTATCGTTCAACACGTCCGGATCAATCGGTTTCAGCAAGTAATCGAAGCTGCCGAGCTGAATCGCGCGCCGCATATACGAATACTCATCGTACCCGGTCAACACGATCAGCTTTACCGACTCCACCTCTTGATGCACCCATTCCATCAACTCAATCCCGTTGCAGCGCGGCATTTGAATATCCGATAAAACCAAGGCTGGGCGCTCTTTCGTGATAATCCGTTTCGCTTCCTCGCCGTCGCTCGCTTCGAACACTTTCGTGACGCCGAGACGTTCCCACTCCCCAAGTAATTTGACCGCTTCCCGTACCGGCGACTCATCGTCGACGATCAATACTTTCGTCATGACGCACCCGCCTCCTTCACGGCCGGGAAACGCATGACGATGCGGAATCCGCCGGTCTCTGGTGTAGCCAACATAAACTCAGCCTCCCGATTATAGTTTAACATGAGTCGATCGCGAATGTTCTTTAAACCGGTGCCTTCCGCACCATGAATCGGTCCTATCGACCGTTCGATCCGTTGTTGCAGGGCGTTCAGCTCAAAGTCCGAGATCGCTCGCCCGCTGTTCTCACAACGGATGATGAGGTCGGCTCCCGTTTGACGGATGTTTAAGCAGAACCGATTGGCCGAAGTCGCCCCGTCCCGCTCAAACCCATGTTTGAAAAAGTTCTCAGCGAGCGGTTGGAGGATCATCTTCGGAACGATCAAGTCGAGCAACGCGTCCGGGACGTCGACCTCGACGTCGAACTGATCGGGGAAGCGGACCTGTTGGAGCCGAACGTACGAATTGAGATGCTCGACTTCGCGCTTGAGCGTCACCATCGACTCGTCCGGGTGCATCGTGTACCGCATCATCGAGGATAACTGTGTGATTAAGCGATAAACCGTTTTACCGTCCCCTTTTAGGGCGAGCGTCCCGATCGACTGCAGCGCATTGAATAAAAAGTGCGGGTTCGTTTGCGCCTGCAGGGCGCGCAGTTCGTTCGTCCGATTTTCGAGCGCCAACCGATATTCGCGCTGAATCAAGTCATCGATCCGTTCGATCATCCGTTTAAATTGGCGGCCGAGCACACCGAACTCGTCATTTCCCAGGGAATCGAACGAGACGGTCATGTCCCCTTGCTCGATTCTCCAAATGTTTGACGTGAGCGTTTTAATCGGCGTCGTCAAACGCATCGATGCGTACGTCGCCCCGATCAACGCTAGTACGAGCGAAACCATCCCGACGACGAAGATGATGAATGACGTCCGGGATGCCGGTTCAATCAACAACCGATCCGGAATCGATTTCCCGACATAAAACGTTTGATTCTCAAACTCGAACGATTTAATGATCCGATGATGTTTCCCGTCGACCGACATCGACTTCGCCGCCACCGTGTCCGGGATGTCCTCGTCCCCAAGCTTGGCAAACACTTGATTGTTCCCGCCAATAAACCAAAGGCTTTCCTCCGGATTGTTTTGCAGCGACGCGAGTTGTCCGACAAACACGTCTTCCGGTATATCGATCGAGAGGATCGCGAGCGGTTTATCCGTCTCGATCTTGTCGAGCCGGAAATGAAGCGTCACAACCTCTTCTGCCGAGATGATCGGTCCAAAGTCGTGGTACGGGACGAGCGGATGCGACGCCTCGAGCAAGACACGGCTCTCTTCATACTTCAGCAATTGTTGTTGAATCGCACTCGGTTGTTTTTTCGAACGTGGTGACACTTTCATTTTATAAGCGGCGAACGAGTCCATGTCTTCGAGCATGAGCAATTGAATCTGTGCGACATCCTCCCGTGATAAGTACATACCAAGGAGTGCCCGCCGAACTTCAAGCTCCGTCTGCTCGAGTGACAGCCCGGGACCGTATTCAAGAATGTCGAGGACGTCCCGATTGGCGTATAGGCTCGTCGGCAGGCGGCTCAAGTCAGAGATGTAGCGTTCGATCTGCAACGTCCCGCGCTCGAGCGACCAGTCCGTGAGCTCGAGACCGCGCTCTCGTTCCCGGTCTTTGACGTACCAAAATGATATGACTGTCGCTAAAATAACCGGAACGATGATCGTCAATGCGATCATCCCGGTCAATTTCGTACGGATGCTCCTCACCGACACCCCTCCTCTTGAAGATTATATCACGGGTCATGCAAGCGTTTGCAATACCATCGTTAAAAAACTCGTCCCTCAGTTTCCCGAGAGACGAGCCAGCTGTTCATTCATAAGAACGTAGCAGTTCTATAATCCCAAATTCGTGGCTCCAATCTTTCGCCACATCGATCGGTGTCATACCATCGTCATTTTCTATGGTGACATCTGCCCCGCTTTCGAGCAAGAGCACTAATGAATCGTAGTCCATTCCATCATTGTACAGCAAGTTATGGAGCGGAGTATCGCCGTAACTGTCTTGCATGTTAACATCCGCCCCATTCGCCAGTTCCTCCCGAATCGCATCCGCACCTGCATTGTCGTACGCCAATTCTTGAAGCGGTTCTTCCGTCATTTCACCGGCGAACCCTTCGCTGAACGGTGAAGCGGCGAGGCTCGTGAACCCATCACTCATGACGAGCCACGCGATGATGGCCCCGTTGACGAGCACGGTGACGACAATCGTTCCGATGATCGAGGCTTTGACATAACCCGCCGTCTTGAACATCGGCACGTTCGCCTCACCGGCATGCGTGGCGATAGCAGCGATCCGTTTCGGCAATGTCGGATGTGTCGAGATCAGTTCGCTATATTTGGCGATGAACCCGTTCTCACGGCTCGCTTCATATAAATATTCAAACTCGTTCACTTCTTTGGCGAGCCTTCCGCCGACGGCGAGGATAGTGAGCGCCCGTTTTGAAGCCGCTTCGTCTTGAATGTAATGCGCGGCCATCCGGTCGCACGTATATTCGCAAGCGCGTGAATACGCTGTCCCTAAAAATGGAACGATATTCCCGAGCAAGACGAGCCACTGTTTTTGGACATGATTGCGGCGGATGTGGGCGAGTTCATGTGCGATGACGAACTCGACTTCTTTCGTCTGACCGTTCCGCGACAGTTCCACGACGTCCGAATACAAGATGATCATATTCTTTTGGAAGAATCGGGTCGCGAACGCGTTCAAGACCCCGCCCGCCTGTAAAATATAGACATCTGGCAACAAACGGATGCCCATCCCTTGTCCGACGCGCTGATACATCTCATGCAGGTCGGCGAATTGTCGCTCCGTCACTTTGACCCCGTTCGTCCGAATATAGCCGATTTGAATCCAGTGCGCGAACATCGACAGCGAGACGATTAGCCCGATAATCCACAGGAAGATACCGAGTGAGGCAATCGTCAAGACGATGCCGACAATGATCGTCAGGATGCTCATCGCGACGAGCAGTCCGAAATACAATTTTTCGTGTTTATGTACCAATTTCGAATGATCCATGTCATTAACTCCTTCATTTTCCAATTAACGTCTTTATTATACGTAATCTCACAAGTAACACAACAAAAAAATAGAAACTGACGAGATGTCAGTTTCTAACGTAATTCCAACATGAACAGTTGATCGTCTTCCGCTCCCGGATTTCCCCGGCCGTCCGTATTGTTCGTGATGTAATACAGACGGTCGTCTTCTAACCAGACGTCCCGGATGCGTCCTTGATCCTCGACGAGCGGAACGACTTCGCGCGTCTCGCGGTCGATGGCGACCAAACGATTCCCACGCAACGTCGCCATATAGACGTACTGTTCGTCGGCAACGATGCCAGATGGCGCCCATGACGTTCCTCCGACCTCAAACCAAGGCGTCTCGAGACCGTCTTTCGTCTCATCGGCCTCGATCATCGGCCACCCGTAGTTGTTGCCTGGCTCGATGATGTTCACTTCGTCATGACCGGACGCCCCGTGTTCGCTCGCATAGAGCACGTCTTCGATGACGGTCAACCCTTGCGGATTCCGATGGCCGGACGAATAAATCCAATCGACCGGGTCCCCTTCGCCGGACAACGGCACGCGCAGGATTTTCCCGGCAATCGATGTCTCATCTTGAGCGAGGTCTGGGACGAGTGCGTCTCCGGTCGTGACCCAAATCACGTCACCGTCGAGTAATAAGCGTCCGCCGTTATGAAACTGCGCTCCGGGTATGTCTTCCAAGACGATGTCCGTCTCTTCAAATCGTTCTCCGTCCCACGTCAATTCGACGACCCGGTTCCGCACATCCCCAGGTGTCCCGTACGTATGATAGGCGTACAGATGCCGCGACGTCGCAAAGTCATCCGCGAGAGCAAGACCGAGTAGTCCGCCTTCCCCGATTTCAAGCACATCTTCAGCCAGTTCGACCGGTTGACGCGAGACGTTACCGTCAGCATCAATGACTGCAATCGTTCCCCCGCGCTCTGAAACGAGCCAACCGTCCTCGGTTCGTGCAATCGACCATGGGACGTCGAGCTGTCGCGCAATCGATTCGTTCGCCCCAACCGATAACGCGTCATCTTCGTTCGGCGCCCCTTCCGTCGATTCAGCCGGTTGTTCGATCGGGGTTTCCTCTTCTTGGACCGCATCGTCCGCCGGATCAGACGCACAACCGGCAACAAAGACGAGTGACAACATGAGTAACCATCGTTTCAACGTGACCGCCTCCTTTCCCCCATCATACCGCGCTTTCAGGCGTCGCGTGAAGGTTCGGGTGGGCGGGCCGGTAACCGAAGCGCGATGAGCAAAGCGATGAACGCCGCGAGCGCCGCTCCGACGAAGACACTGTTCAGTCCCGAGGCGATCAACTGCTCACCTTGCAGACGGACGCTCTCGTCAAGCGTGGCACTCGCCGCCCGGTTGAAGAACGATTCGAGCGAGGCACCACTCAACGTTTCGTCGTTCCGGAATCCGCTCAAGACGATAAAGTTGAACATCGCCCCGAACACCGCGACGCCGAGCGTCTGTCCGACCGTACTTAAAAACGAGTTCGCCGCTGTCGCTGTACCACGCTCTCGGTACGACACGACCGTCTGCAACACGACGATGAACATCGGTTGTGACAAACCGAATCCGACGCCGATGATGGCGACGGCGAGGTACACCCAGACGTCCGAACTCGATGGAGTCATCAGCGTCAAGATGACCGTCCCGACCAAGAGCAGGCCCATCCCGAAGACAGCCCGTCGTCGCGGTGATGCCGCTCCGAGCGTCCGTCCGCCGATAATCGACGTGAACGTCCATGCGACCGAGAGCGGCATGAGCATGAAGCCCGCCTCCGTCGCCGATTTACCAAGTACAGCCTGTGCCCAAATCGGGATGTAGGCTGACATCGAGACGAGCACCCAAGCAGCAAAGAAGACGGCCCCGTTGATGGACGCGATAATCGGCTGCTTCAACAGCTCGAGCGGTAGGAGTGGTGTCTTGGCCCGGCGCTCTGACATGAAGAAGCTGACGAGCAAGATAAGACTGAGCACAGCGCTGACGACGACCGGTAGCGTCAAGATGTTCGTTTCACTGAACGTGATCAAGGCGTACAAGAATGCGGTCGTCCCCCCAGCGAACAGGAGTGCCCCTTTTATATCGATCCGTTCGGTCGTCTCAGCGACCGTCTCTTTATAAAATGTGACGATCATGATGAACGATAAGAGCGCAAACGGAACGTTCAACAAGAACACGTAGCGCCAAGACAACGTCTCGACCAAAAATCCTCCGATGACCGGTCCGAGTACACCGGACACGCCCCACACCGCGCTTAAAATCCCTTGGATCTTGCCGCGCTCTTCATACTTATACAAGTCCCCGATAATCGTCATCGAGATCGGCAGGACCGCACCGGCACCAAGACCTTGCAGCGCCCGAAACACGATCAACTGCTCCATCGATGTCGCTAAACCGCATAAGAGCGAGGCAAGTGTAAACAGCCCGATCCCAAACAAGAGGACGCGCTTACGCCCGAACAAGTCGGCGACTTTCCCGTAAATCGGTGTCGACACCGCGGTAAATAGTAAGAAGGCGGCAAATACCCAACTAACGAGCGCCGCGCCGTTCAACTCGCTCGCAATGACCGGCGTCGCGACCGAGACGACCGTCCCTTCGATCGCCGCCAAAAAAGTCGCAAGCAGTAGTGCGACCGTAACATTCTTTCTCATCTGTTCCATCTCCCCACAAAAATAGTGGCGCCGGAAGGCTCCGACCACCACTTCAACTGTCTATTATTTTGTGCGAGCGGCGTCTGTTTGACAAGCCTCAACTTCCGGTTCGAAAAAGAAGTTTTTAATTTCGGCGTAAGCGGACTGTTCATCTTGAACGAGGACACGTCCGGCCAGCCGGCCGGCATCAAGCATCCAGACTTCGTCAGCAAGCCTCGCCGCCACATCGAGCTGGTGTGTCGAGAACACGATCGTCGTCCCGCGGTCGGCCTCTTCCCGCAACAGTCGGCCCAATACATGCATCCACGTCGGGTCGAGACCGTTCGTCGGCTCGTCTAGCAGTAAAATGTCAGGTTTCGTGACCAACGCTTGAGCGAGCAGGAGACGTTGCCGCATCCCTTTCGACAACATCCCGACCTGTTGCCGGGTCTTGGCGTCAAGCCCGACACGGTTCAATAGAGACGCATCCGGTTTGACTCCTTGAAGCAACGCGTAATACGCAAACGTCTCACCGACGGTCCACGACGGATCGAATGCGAAATCATCAGGCATATAACCAAACGATTGATTATACGATTTTCGACGGTCACGCGTCTCCCCGTTCAACGAGATATGACCGACACTCGGTTCGAGCGTACCGTTCATCATGTTCAGTAGCGTCGATTTCCCAGCCCCGTTGCTTCCGCATAAGGCGACGACCCGACCGTCGGCAATCGCTCCGTCAAGCGGATGGAGCGACCATACATCGCCATAGCGTTTACCGACCTGTTCAAGCTGAATCATGTCGTCCCTCCTGTCGAAGTAACCAAGCTGTCCCGAACCACAACACAAACACGACACTCAAGATCGCGATGCTGACGGTCAAACTACCGAGTGGGTCGCCGAGCCAGCCGATAAACGTTTCATAGACGGCCCCGAACAGGTCAGGTGCCGACAAGACCGAGCTCACCCAGACGCGCAGTAGCTCAAATCCGTTCAAAAACAGAAGCCCGACCATCGCACTCGCTTGCGACCCGTAAGGCAGCCAAGCAATCGTTGCCACGAGGAGCGTCGGCCAAAGTAAGACGAGGACGACCCAGACGATGAACGAGAGGAGCACGGCTCGAAGCCTCGTCCGTCCGACGACGCCGATGAACGTGCCGATCGCGGCACCGTACGCGGTGAGGCCGAACGCATACATCCATAGGACGAACCACGTCTCGAGCGGCATCGAAACAAGGAACGAGGCGAGCGCGAACGCAAGCGTGATGATGAGTCCTTGCGTCGCCAGGAATGCGCTGTAACGCATCCAGACCACGCGGCGCATCGACACCGTGAACGTCGAGACGAGTCGCATCCGCTTTGATTCACGCTCATTGCCCCACTGCAGTGCCGTCGTCAACATGACGAGGAGCGGTAATACGAGCCCAATCACCGTGACGAGTGTCGCGCTGACGTTCGTATACGCCGTCGCCACCGAGATCGCTTGGCCGAGACCACCCAGCAAGACGAGTGTCAGTACCCAAGCAAGCAAGAAGACGTAACTTTCTTTCTGACGCAGCGTACGGGACCATTCGATCCGCCATAACATCGCTTAGTGCCCGTGACCGTCAGATGACTCATCCGAATCGTGCGCGTCACTCATGTCGCTCGCTTCGCCATCGTCGTCCGAGTTCATTTTTTTATGACCGTTCATCTCGCCGCGTTCCCACGTGTGTTCTTTCAAGTCGTCTAAATCCATCACCATGCCGCCATTCTCTTCGGCATACGTCTCCGCGTCCGCTGCTTTTGCGAACGAGACGATGTTATAAGCCATCGGCGTTTTCGCTTCTTTATTATAGACAAACGTACCTTCATCTAAATCGACCCAGTCCATCGTGTTGTAGTCTTTCACATACATCGCCGCGATGTCCTCTTCTGTTTGCTCAGGGTACCAGTCACGCATCAAACAACCGATATCGTCGAACGCATAGCCTTTCCCGTTGTCCATAATCGCTTCGGCAGCGAATTGTTTATCCATCACTTTCATCTTGCACACTTCACACTCGGTCTCGCCCCATTCGATATCGAAAGGTTCCGCCGCAGCGCTCGAACACGCCCCAAGTGCGAGCGTCAAACTTGATGCGGCGAATAGTCCTGCCATTTTCTTATACGTAGTCATATCGTTTCCTCCCAAATATCCATAGTAAAACCATCATTCCGGTTAAAGCGACCGCTCCGAACGACCCGTTCCACTCAATGCGAAACGCGGACACAATTGGCCCTGCGTCCGTGAGTGTGACCTCGTCCGGGCTACGGAGCACACGTTCAAGCACGGTTAGCCCCGGGGCACCGTACAGCAACTCGAACGCTTCATATGAATCGGCCAATAAAAACAAGTACGGGTCGGCCCGAAACGGGATCTCACTGAACCCGTCGCGTGTCAAATCGAGCGTCTGTCCGCCCCAATCGTTTCCTTGAATCACATTGTCTGCCGACTCAAACGAGACGACCGGATACCGATTGCCGGTCAAGTCATTCCCTGCCATCGTCATCCCGTTCGCCGACTTCAAGCGCAGTCCTACATCATTGCCGTTCACACCATTGTCATGAATCGTCGTCCACTCCGATTTTTCCGCATAAATCCCGATCCGATTGCCGAAGATCGCGTTGGCACGCAACGTCGTCTCGACTGCTTCAAACAACATGATCCCGGTCGCCGTCGCGCCGACTTGGTCATGGATTTGTCCGTTCTCGATGACGACGCGCTCTGTCCCCATGATCATCGCACCTGCTCCGTTGCGCCGGAGGTTCGGCAAATTGATCGACACGTCTGTCGGAAACATGAGATGGACACCGTATCTAGCATCGGCAACGCTCGGTCGAATCAGCTGGTGACCCGACCCGTTCTCGATGTAGATCCCGTCACGGACTCGGTCGATGACCGCCCCTTTGATCAAAGCCGCTTCGCTGTTCAATAGCGAGATGCCCTCGTGTTGATTAGACCCCGAGATGACGGGACGGACGAGCCTTACCCCGTAGCTGTCTTCCACTACGATACCGGTCCCGGACGCTTCGACGGTCACATCGATCAACTGATGGCCAAGCCCTGAGACTTGTATGGCAGCCACATCCGTCTGCCGGCACTGTTCGACCAAAACATTCTCGAGCACCGCCCCGGTCCCTTCTAACCGAAACGCCGGTTCATTGCAGCTGACGAAGCGTTTCCCAGCACCGTCAAACGTCTCATTCGAACGGACCACGATCGGTTCGTCAAGCGTCACTAAATCGGACTCCGCGTGGACAGACGGGGCTGCGAACAACAAGCCGATGAGCAATCCAAGTTTTAGTTGTCTCATAACCCCTCCTCTTGATCAATCGCTTACAAAACATATTGTACGCAAACCTAGGGGGGTATGTGTGTGCTTTTTATGGGATTCCTGTGACAGTTTCTTCATAAAAAAAACACAAGCGGCGAAGGGGTCAGTTCGCTGCTTGTGTTTTCTTTATTTAGCTTTATCCATCCATACTTTTGTGAAGTCTTGGAGCATCTCGTCACCGGTCTTCTGACCGCCGACGTACGCTTGCATCAAAGCACCATACTCGTTGACCGCGCCGTCCGGATACTTGAACCAGTTCCATGAGATCGTCTTGCCTTCGTTCGAATAGGCAAGGATATCGTCAGCGAGTGGTCCGAGGTCGTTCGCTTCGATCGACTTGAACGCCGGGATGAACTTGAACTTGTTGACCATGTAGTCTTTCCCTGTGTCTGACGTCGCCATCCACTCGAGGAAGTCTTTCGCTTCTTCTTTATATTGTGAGTTTTTGTTGACGACCCAGTTATTCGGGACGCCGACCGGCAAGCGGTCCATCTTCTCTTTATCATCATTGATTGGAATCGGTACGAAGCCCATCTCGATGTCCGGATTCACGTCGAGAATCATCTGTTGGGCCCAGTTGCCCTGCTGGAGCATCGCTGTCTCGCCTTGGGCGAACTGTGTGACTTGCGTGTTGTAGTCCGTCGTGAGCGGGTTCTTGTTACCGTATTTGATGGTCAGGTCGAACAGTTTCAAGAACTGTTGGAACTGCTCATTGTCTTCGAACTTCTCTTTGTTGTCGTTGAGCGCTTGGATGAACGCATCGGGATCATCTTGTTGTGCCATCGGGATGTTGAGCAAGTGGATGCCGAGAATCCAAAACTCCGCGTAACCGACCGAGAACGGGGTGATGCCCGCCTTGTCCAACTTTTCAGCCGCATCCGTCAATTCAGACAGCGTCTTCGGCAGTTCACTGATGCCCGCTTTCTCAAACAGCTCCTTATTGTAGATGAAACCGTAGCCTTCAAGGTTCATCGGCATACCGTACAGTTTCCCGTCCATCGTCATCGGTTCTTTGGCCACTTCCGTCAAATCACCGACCCACTTTTCATCCGACAAATCTTCCAACTTATCTTTCCACGTCTGTGCTTCCGTGAAGCCACCGTTGTTAAAGATATCCGGTTCATTGCCAGATGCGAATTGCGATTTGAGCGCGGCACCGTAGTCGGCTCCGCCGCCGACCGTTTGAACGGTCACTTTGACGCCCGTCTCTTCTTCATATTCTTTCGCCATCGCCTCGAGGTCTTTAGCGATTTCGGCTTTAAATTGGAAGACGTTCAACGTCACATCTTTTGAGTCACCGCTATCCGCGTTCCCGTCAGCCGACCCTTCCCCTTCTGTGAGCGATCCGCCCCCGCAGGCAGCGAGCGTCAATACCATGCCAGCCGTCATCACAGCTGTCGATAATCTCCATTTGCGTTTCATCTTGCTTCCTCCCTCGGTGTGTAAGTCGACTAAAATAATCGATCCAATCAGTACACCCTTACTTTAAATGAAAACGCTTCCATTATGTAGGTGTCAAAATTGACGTGTAGGGTGGAAAATGTTGTACAGAAAACCAGGACTTTCTCGTAAGAAAGTCCTGGCTCATTTGCTTCTATATAATTACAACAGGCTAATTCCAGCTTCTTCGCACGCCGCGACCATCTCGCTCGGCCAGACCGACGATTGGACTTCACCGATATGACGGGCCCGGAGCAGATACATGGCGACACGTGACTGGCCAATTCCGCCTCCGACCGTAAGTGGGAGACGTCCTTCGAGCACGGCTTGATGGAACGGATACTTCCGCTTCTCTTCCGCGCCAGCTGTCACCAACTGTTCAGCGAGCGCTGTCTCATCGACACGGATCCCCATCGACGACAGTTCGAACGCCGTCTCGAGTTCTGGATGCCAGACGAGAATATCGCCGTTGAGCGCCCAGTCGTCATAGTCAGCCGCTCGGCCATCATGTTTCTCTCCTGAGGCGAGTGCGCCTCCGATTTGTGAGAGGAAGACCGCGCCATGCTCTTTACAAATCGCATGTTCCCGTTCTTTTGGCGTCAGCGTCGGATACAGGTCTTCTAGCTCTTGGCTCGTCAAGAAGTGAATCGACTCAGGGAGAATCGCTTCGATCGCGTATGCCGACTCGACCGACCGTTCCGTTTCAAGCAAGGCCGCATAAATCGATTCGACGGTCGCTTTCAAATAGTCGGTCGTCCGGTGTTCCCGGGCGATGACGCGTTCCCAGTCCCATTGATCGACATGAAGCGAGTGTGTCGCGTCGAGTTCTTCGTCGCGGCGGATCGCACGCATCTGTGTATACAACCCTTCGCCAACTTTGAACCCGTACCGGCCGAGCGCTTCGCGTTTCCATTTCGCAAGCGACTGGACGATCTCAAGCTCATGTCCCGGATATTGTGTGTCGAACTGAATGATACGCTCGACGCCGTTCAAGTGATCGTTGACTCCGCTCGCCGATGTGACGAATAGCGGTGCCTGTACTTGCGTGAGACCTAGCGCCGTGCTGAACTTGTCCTCGAACATTGCCTTTACCGCCGTGATTGCCTGTTGTTTTTCCTTCATCATGCTTGTTGCTGTCGTTGTCATTTTGTCTTCCTCCAATTGTGGGATTTGGGACGGAGCAATAGAAAAAAGCCCTCCAATCCCATGGACTATGGGACGGAAGGCTTCAAGCTCCGCGGTGCCACCCAAATTAGTAGACGAATCTACTCACTTTTTCGAGACGAACATCTCGTAGTTCCGATAACGGGGAACGGTCCGGCTACGTCTACTTGCAAAGCGTTCGGGTAGCGACTCCAGGAGGTTCTTCGACAGAGATTTCAGTCCGGGCTCTCACCTTCCCCGGCTCGCTTTGCTTACGTCTTCTGTGTACTCGTCCTTTCAATGTCGTTCACAATTGAATTGAACTCATTATTATAAATATTCAGACGAATGTCAACAGCTTTTCTAAAAAAAATTCTCCCCCGTGTAGCGGACGAGGGAGATCCCTTGGGAAGGGTTATTTGATCGAGCCGCTCGTAATCCCTTTGATGATATGCTGTTGCATACCGAAGAAGAAGATGAGAAGCGGAACGATCCCAAGAACTAAACCAGCGAGTGCCAAATCCCATTGTTTCGTATATTGTCCGAAGAAATAGAACGTCGCGAGCGGGATCGTCCGCAGTTCAATGTCTCGGAGGACAAGCGAAGGTAACAGAAAATCGTTCCAAATCCATAGGCTGTTCAAGATGACGATCGTCACCGTGATCGGTTTCAAGAGCGGGAACACGATCCGCCAGAACAGCCCCCATGTCGAGCAACCGTCGATAATGGCCGCCTCTTCGATCTCTTCCGGGATCGATTTCATGAAGCCATGATATAAGAACACCGAAATACCTGACCCGAACCCGAGATACATGACCATCAGTCCCCAATGACTGTTCAATAGACCGAGCACGCTCGATACTTTTACGAGCGGAATCATGATCGATTGGAACGGGATGACCATCGCCGCGACGAACAAGAAGAAGATGACGGTCGAGATCCAATGTTTCGTCCGGACGAGCTTCCATGCCGCCATCGACGTGAAGATGACGATGACGATGTTCGCGCCGGCCGTGATCAAAAGCGAGTTCAAAAAGACGCGGCCATAGTTCATCGCTTCCCAAGCTTCCGTATAGTTCGATCCGAGCCAGACGTTCGGGAGTGCGGACGTGTTCGTATAAATCTCAGCAATCGACTTGAACGAGTTGACGATGACGTAATAAAACGGGACGAGATATAAAAGTCCTAGTAAAATAGCGACCAATTCGATGAGGCCAAGGCCGGTCGTATATCCGCTCGTCCGCAGCGGCTTTTGCGGCAACTGCCGTCTCGGCGTCTGATCTATTTTTGGTTCGAACTGTTCAATTTTTTCCGTCGTCATGCCTGCACCTCCCGTTTTTTCGTCAAATACACTTGGGTGACGGTGATCGCCGCGACGACGAGGAAGAAGATGACCGCTTTCGCCGAGCCGAGACCGTAATTGTTGTTCACGAACGACTCTGTATAAATGTTCAAGGCGAGCATCTCGGTCGATTTGAACGGTCCTCCGTTCGTGAGCGACAAGTTCGTATCGAATACTTTGAACGACCAGGAGATCGTCAAGAACAGACAGATCGTAATCGATGGCATGATCATCGGGAGCGTGATATGACGCAACATTTTCAACCGGTTCGCCCCGTCGATCCGGGCCGCTTCGAGCAAATCCGTCGGTACGTTTTGCAGCGCCGCGATATAGATGACCATCACGTAGCCACCGCCTTGCCAGATCGCGACGATGACGATTCCCCAAAACGCTGTCTGGGCGTCGCCGAGCCACGGCAGCTCGAACAGGCTCCAACCGGTCAATGATCCGATTGACTCGAATCCTTTCACGTAAATGAATTGCCAGATGAAACCAAGGATGAGTCCGCCGATCAAGTTCGGCATAAAGAAGACCGTTCGCAATATGTTTCGCGTCTTAATATTCATCGTCAACAACAGCGCCAATGAAAAGCCGACGATGTTCGTCATGATGACGGCCACGATCGTGTATTTCGTCGTGATCCAAAACGACGAACGGAACTGGACGTCCTCGAACAAAAGTCGATGATAGTTATCCAACCCGACAAAGTTCAACTGACCGGTCACCCCGTTCCAGTCCGTAAAACTGTAATAGATCCCGTTCAAGAATGGGATGAGTACAATGGCCACGAACGCCAAAAAGGCCGGACCGACAAATGCGATAAAGCTTGCCGGCTTCTTCCAATTCCGTCTATGTTTGCTTCGCTTCGTTGTTTCAATCATCTTCATCGCCTCCACTATCAATTTACCTGCAATGAAATAAAATGAAAACGGATACATTTGACGAAATGGGTGGAATATATTGAACTCAATTAGTGAATTTGCAGAACTGATGCGTTATGATAAAGTCAATGACAATACGAACGAGCCAGTTTATATTAGAGAAACGATGTGAATTATGGCTCGAATCACGAATGAACCAAACATAATACTAGTAAAACGTTCGAAAGTGGAGGGAATTTATACATGACGACAATCAAACCGTTATCTGACTTAGCAATCGCCCAACAAGCGGACATGCTCCCAATCAAGCAAATCGCTGAAAAGCTCGGCCTACAAGAAGATGATCTCGACCTATACGGGAAATACAAAGCAAAACTGTCGTTCGATTTGCTCGAACAAGTGAAGACCCGAGCAGACGGCAAGCTCGTCCTCGTCACAGCCATCAATCCGACGCCCGCCGGAGAAGGAAAATCGACGGTCACCGTCGGACTCGGTCAAGCGTTGAACCGACTCGATAAACAAGCGATCGTCTGTCTCCGCGAGCCGTCACTCGGCCCGACGATGGGGCTAAAAGGCGGAGCGGCCGGCGGCGGATTCAGCCAAGTCTTGCCGATGGAAGACATCAACCTCCACTTCACGGGTGACATGCACGCCATCACGTCAGCCCACAACACGATCAGCGCCATGCTCGACAACCACCTTCATCAAGGCAACGACCTAAAAATCGACGTTCGGAAAATCGTCTGGAAGCGCGTCCTCGACTTGAACGACCGTGCCCTTCGCCACGTGACGGTCGGACTTGGCGGAGCCGCACACGGTGTCCCGCGCGAAGACGGTTTTGACATCACCGTCGCCTCAGAAATTATGGCGATCCTTTGCCTCGCCGATTCGCTCGCCGATTTAGAGGCGCGTATTAAGCGGATCGTCGTCGCCTACGACTTCGATAATGAACCCGTCACGGCTGAACAGATTGGTGCGGCCGGTGCGGCCACACTCTTACTGAAAGAGGCGTTCAAGCCAAACTTGGTCCAAACACTTGAACAGACCCCGGCTCTCGTCCACGGCGGCCCGTTCGCGAACATCGCTCACGGCTGTAACTCGCTCATCGCGACAAAGACTGCCTTGAAGCTCGGCGAATACGTCGTCACCGAGGCCGGCTTCGGAGCTGATCTTGGCGCCGAGAAGTTCTGTCATATTAAATCGCGTATCGGCAACTTAAGTCCTGATGCGGTCGTCCTCGTGGCGACAGTCCGCGCGTTGAAGATGCATGGTGGTGTCGCCAAAGACCAACTCCACATCGAAAACGTCGAGGCCGTCACAAAAGGCATGGAGTTGCTCGCCAAACATGTCGACACGATGACAAAGCTCGGTTTGCCAACCATCGTTGCCTTGAACCGCTTTAATTCAGATTCGATCGCAGAGCTCGACACTGTGCTCGACTGGTGCGAAACGCATCAAATCCGCGTCGCCCTCAGCGAAGTTTGGGCGAGCGGCGGACAAGGCGGACAAGCACTTGCCGAGGCCGTCATCGAGACAGTCGAGTCGAACGAAGCCATGCTCACACCACTTTACGAGCTGACTGATTCGATCGAACAGAAGATTACGACGATTGCCCGAGAAGTTTACGGAGCGGCCGGCGTCACGTTCACCGCTACGGCGAAAAAGCAAATGGCTCAAATTAAAGCGAACGGATGGGACGATTTGCCGATCTGTATGGCCAAAACACCGTTCTCACTATCCGACGATCCGACAAAACTCGGATACGTTCAAGGATTCACGGTAACCGTACGAGAGTTGAAACCGTCGGTCGGTGCCGGCTTCCTCGTCGCCTTGACGGGTAACGTCTTGACGATGCCAGGACTGCCAAAACATCCAGCCGCTCTCAACATGGGCATCGACGAGACAGGTAAGGCCATCGGATTGTTTTAATCCACACGACAACGGAGGGATGACTTTGGACGTCATTGAGCACACGTACGCAGACGGGTACCGCACGCATGTATTGCACGTCCCGGCAACGAACCCGATTGGAAATTGTTTCTTGTTTCACGGCATGCTCGAGCACCACGGCAGGTATGTCGAGTTCGCCGACTTTATGGCAACAACTGGATTTAACGTTTTTGTTTGCGACCTTCGCGGAGCTGGAAAATCAGCGCGTGCTCAATCCACATACGCTCACTTACTTCCAAAAGAAGGATTTGACCAAATGGTCGAAGACGCTGTCGCATTGATCGGTCACTATCAAAATGATTTGCCGACGTTTGTAATCGGACATAGTTTCGGTTCTTTGCTCGTCCGTCGTCTCGGTCAAATCATGGGTCATAACCTATCCGGCATCGTCGCCATTTCGCCGCCTCCCGGCTCTGGTTTCGTCGGCCGGCTCGGGCTTTACGCCATCGGGTCGGCAATTCGTATGAAAGGGAGCGATTACCACTCTCGCCTGTTCGAACGCCTCTTGTTCGGGCGCTACAATTTAAAATTCTTCCCAACCAAGACGGAGAACGATTGGATTTCTAGCGTCCCGGAAGAAGTGGCCTCTTACCGCAGCGACCCGGACTGCGGCGGTATCCCGACACTCGGTTACTTATATGAAGTAGCTAGCGCTTCGCTAGAGGTCACATCCCTCGCCCGTATCCATGAACATCCGAAGACGCTCCCGATCCTCTTCGTCGCCGGAACGGACGACCCGGTCGTACACGACGGGGAAGGGTTGAAAGGGATTGTTCGAAACTATCAGGCAGCGGAAGTCGAACTGACGGTGTTGTCTTACGACAACGCGCGTCACGAAGTGCTCCGCGAACGGCAACGCGACGAAGTGTGGACCGATATAAGCGGTTGGCTCTTGCGCAACCTTTAAGCTAAGACATGGAAAAACCTCCTATTAAATGGAGGTTTTTTTATTTTTACATTTTAAACCAACGACTTTCTAATTCATTTACCTTTTTTGAAATTTTTCATCTTCTTTCCATTTTTTAAGTGCGCTATACTTAGACCGCGCACTACGAAGAACACTTATAGATTGAAGTATATGGAATGAAAGGGGTAACACATTGAAACCAACACTTACACGACTGAGCGCGGCCGTCCTCATCTCTAGCACAGTATTGAGCATGATCGGACCGACCGAGTCATATGCAGCAACATACGAAGGCACGGTGAATACCTCCATTTTGAACGTCCGGTCGTCTACGTCGACTTCGTCAGCGATTGTCGGCAAGTTGACGAAAGGAACTGCTGTACAAGTTTATTCGACAAGCAACAACTGGGCCCAAATCGAGTTTCAAGGTCAAAAGCGATACGTTTCTTCCTCGTACTTAACGTTGAAGTCTACCGTCACGAAAGCGGCAACAACCAAAACGTATACAGCTAATGCGACCGTCAATATGCGCTCGGCGATGACAACGAGCGCTTCAATCGTTACAACGATTCCAAAAGGTGCGACCGTCACTTACATATCGACGCACGGCGCGACGGGATCATGGTTCAAAGTCACATACGGCGGGAAAACTGGCTATGTGGCTCAACGCTACTTCTCTCAAGTAGGAGGCGAAACCGTGGCACCCCAAGCGAACCCGACGCATAGTACGACAACAAACACGACGATGCATAGCTCGATGATTTCAACGTCCCCAACCCTGATTGCGATCCCGAAAGGTGCGAAAGTAACGTTCCTCTCGGAGCACGGCGCGACCGGATCGTGGGCCAAAGTGACATACAGCGGGAAGACGGGCTATGTCGCGAAACGGAACTTGCAGCCGCTCGTGACAGTCGAACCGACAACGATGTACGTCAAATCGACATCAAGTATTTTCAATTCGATGTCGACTTCAAGAAAAGTAGTCGGCACACTTCAAATCGCGACAAGCGTTAAATTGATCTCGACACACGGTACGACCGGGTCTTGGGCGAAAGTCGCAGCCGGCTCTTTGACAGGTTACGTACCGATGCGAAACTTATCTGAGTCACAAGTCGCAGAACAGGTCACACCTTACTACGCTAAACAGACGGCGACGATGTACTCTTCGACTTCGACGCGCGGAAACGTCCTTCAAACGATCCCGGTCGGTGCAAAAGTCGATCAACTGTCGGCGCACGGCGCGACGGGTTCATGGTTCAAAGTCCGTTACGCGAACACGACCGGGTATGTCGCAGCACGTAACTTCTCGCTCACAGCCCCGTCGACTTCAACCGAACAATATGGGACCGAACGCGAGGTCAGAATCTCTGTCGAGAACAACGGACCGTTGAACGTCCGCGAAGAAGCGACGACAAGCAGTGATAAAGTTGGCGAACTTCCAAGCGGCACGATCGTGAAAGTGAAGCCCGTCTTGAATACCGATTGGGGACTGATAACGAACGGTGGATTTGCCGGGAGCTATATTCACCTTGCATATACGACGGCCGTCACGACACCACCACCAGCGAACGGGATCCAGCGCGTCGTATCCTACACAAGCTATCCAATCTCTGTTCGCACAATGGCAGAACGACAAATGGCGCAATTCGGCCAGACCGATGCGCATCGCTATGCCAAAGCTTATTTGCCACGTTCATGGGTAAAAGTTGACGGAAGTACCGGGACGATCGTCAATAATAACATCCGGGTCATCTCAGGTGTTGGGGCCGCTCTTAAAACGACTGCTTCTTCTAGTGCGGCGACACTCGCCACGATTCCGAACGGGACGACGCTTGAATATGTGAGCCGGCAAACGGTCGGTACAACCATTTGGTACCGCGTCAACTACGGGACGATGACTGGGTACGTAACACCAAGCTCGGTCGTTGGAGAAGCCAATATTTTAAGTCGTGCTAGTCTCACGTCACACGCGTATGGTCAAATCAATCCAGGCGAAACTGTGACGATCACAGGACAAGATGGAAATTACTACACCGTGTCTTACCGTAGACCGTCTGGCCATAACATTCGTATTTTTGATAACACATGGCGCCGCGCCTCAGTGGCGGACATTGAACCGTACGTCAATCCGAGCAATATGGCCCAAGACTCGCAGGCCTTCTATCAATTCCTTGACTTGTCGAAGAGTGCCGGAACGACCGCGACGACGTTGAATAGCGTTTTGACGAACAGCGGCACACTCACGGGACAAGGACAAGCGTTCATCAATGCAGCCAATCAGTATGGCGTCAACGAAATCTACTTACTTGCGCATGCTGTCCACGAAACAGGACATGGTAAGTCAGTCCTCGCTCAAGGGGTCCCGGTCGATAAAGACGGGAATGCGTTGATTAACTCGAATGGGACACGCATTTATCCAGATCGCGAAGAAGTTGCGAAAGTATACAATATGTACGGCATCCAAGCAGTCGACAGCAGTCCATTAACGACCGGTGCCAAATTCGCTTTCGAACAGAAATGGTTCACGCCGGAAGCTGCCATTGTCGGGGGCGCTTACTGGATCGGAGCAAGTTATATCAATCATCCGACACATAAACAAAATACACTCTATAAGATGCGCTTCAACCCGGCCGCTCCTGGCAACCATCAGTACGCAACGGATATCGGTTGGGCGACGAAACAAACGACACGTATCTTCCAGATCTATCAAAACCTCGATTCATACACACTCCATTTCGACGTACCAAAGTTCCAATAACGAACAAGAGACACGAGCCAACTTGGCTTCGTGTCTCTTTTCATGTCCATTCGATGGAATCGACGATCGCTTCGATCTCTAACTTTTCATCCGTCTTCTTGTCGGCGACGTACGTCAAAAACAACAGGCGCTTCCCGTCCGTGAGCGACCAGACGTCCAAATACATGTCGTCTTCAATCCCGCTCGCGTAAGCCGTCGTCATGCCGCCCGATTGATCCGTCACGCTCGGTGCGACTTTAATGTCGATTGGGAACTCCCCTAAAAAGGTGTTCAGTTCTTGCAGCGCCGCATCTTCAGGGGCCTGGGCCTCCTCTGCTTCATAGATAGACATTTGAAGCGTCCCTTGCGCATCTTCCTCCACCGAATAGAAGCTGACGTGATCCTCTTCTTCATTGTATTCATAGTGCTCTGGGTAGGATAAACGAAGCCACCCGTCGATTTCGTATTCTTTCATGCTAATTGCTCCTTCGTTTTCTTGAATGTCAGGCCGGTGACCATTTTGGCTTGCAGCGCATATTTGAGCCGCTCCGTCACGTAAAGGCGTTGGCTGTTTCGATCTTGGGCGATCATATGTCCGCATAAATCCATCCGAACGGTTTGTCGGGACAGAAAGTAGAGACGATCCTCGCTTAACGGCCGATATTCACCGGAATCCTCGAGGTGCTCGATCTCAAATCGGCGTAAGACGTTGAGCGCGCAATAGTGGTCGGTCTTGCCGGTACTCGTATGCAGTTCAACCCGGACGAGCTGGATGTCGTACGGACATAGGTTCATAAAGATGGGTCCGATTCGTTCGTGGATGAGCAAGACGCCCATATCCGTCTCAATCAAATCGGGTAACGCCCCCGCGTCTTGGGAGATGCTCAAGACGACATAGGGTCGTTCAGTCGGTGCGAGCAGTTCCCCTTTAAAAAAGCGGAACCGTTGGATGCCGGTCAATACACGGGCCCGCCAAGCGCTGCCACGGGCTTCCGCTTCAATCCGATACAGTCGTTCTCGACTCACGACTACTCCCCCTTCAATTGTTTGAGCGCTTCGACGAATCGTTCCCACTCTTGATCGTCGCAGACGATCTTACTTTCAATTCCCCATTCTTCCTCGATTTTCAAACGTACCTCGTTCGTTTCAACGTGGCGCGTGAGATGCAACGCTCCGATTTGAACGAACATCGGCTCGATGACCAACGTCTCGGTCGGTGAACTGACCCATTTTAGCCGGTCAGTCCGTAAAATCACATGCCACATCGACTCATGCCGCACCGAGAACGTCCATTGACGGAGCGTTACAGTTTGTTCGACTTGCTTCGCCTGGCTCATCATGCGAAACCCTTCACTCATCATCTTCAAATAAGATTTTCGTTCGCTCATGCCCGTCCCACTCCCCTCTTCTATTATCTTAGCAAGACCACCTATCCGCCACAACTAATGTTTTTTCGAAAAAGGGTTTGCAAAGGTTAAATCGTGTGCTATTATATTACCGTAACGTTAAGCGTTTCGCGGGTGTAGTTTAATGGTAAAACCTCAGCCTTCCAAGCTGATGACGAGAGTTCGATTCTCTTCACCCGCTCCAATTTTAAAATCGTATACTTGAATGTGCGGGTGTAGTTTAATGGTAAAACCTCAGCCTTCCAAGCTGATGACGAGAGTTCGATTCTCTTCACCCGCTCCAATTTCCGACATATTCGCGAGGCTTAACTCGCACACATAACCACATGGTGCACACCATGTAACGAGCAGGAGGTCATTCGACTTCCTGCTCTTTTGTTTTTTGACGTCACGCTTAAATGAGACCGATTCGGGAAAAGAATTGGAGATATGAAGGAGGGATCACCATGATTCAAGTCCGCCTACAGCCATTTACCGTTTATGAGAGTGCTTTAATGCGAACCACATCGACTTTGATCAACACTGAAGACAGCCTCATCTTAATCGACCCGAACTGGTTGCCAGAAGAAGTTGCGACCATCCGTCGCGACATCGAGTTGAAGCGACAAGGTAAGAAATTGTACGTCATTTATACGCACCAGCACTATGACCATATCATCGGCGCTTACGCTTTCCCTGATGCGACCGTGATTGCTTCAAAAGCGTTCGTCGAAACAGACGCCAGCGCCCAACTCGAAGAGATTAAAACGTTCTACGAACAGTATTACATCGACCGCCCGATTCAAAAGCCGGTCGTCGACATCATCATCTCCGAAGACAGTACGGTCGAGCTCGGTGCTACCCCGATCACGTTCTACTTGACGCCAGGACATGAAGCGACCCATATGTCACTCATTGTCGAACCGTTGCGTCTACTCGTGTGCGGTGATTACGGATCGAACATCGAACCACCGTTCATCGAGCACGACGCGGAAGCGTATCTCGAATCGCTTCAAAAACTTCAATCCGCCGTCTACGAACACGAGATCCGTTGGCTCATCCCCGGCCACGGCGACCTATGTGATGACCGCAGTAAGATGATCGAGCGACTCAGCGCTGCCGAAGAATATATCCTCGCTTTGCCTGAAGAACGCGTCTGGTCCTCGCTTTGGCCTGAGCACGCCTTTTTTAACCGGGTTCACGAACGCAATCGAAAACATGTCGAACAAAAAGAGCATGAGCGCGAGGCACGCCAACGCGACTATTGACGCAAAAAAATCGCAACGTCTCCCCAAGACGTTGCGATCCCCCTATGTAAACCTATTTCTTTGTGATGCGTTCTGAACGGACCGTGAACATACGGTCAATCCCATAAATCGTCACTCCGGTAAGAGCGAGCAATCCGATCATAGCTGATGAAAACATTGACCATACCCCCATTGTTCACAAATTCGTCATAATCACCCCGTGCCTTCATTATAGAAGAAAACATTTCAAAAAGAAAGCGTTTTCTTCAAACTTTCTTCACAATTGCTGCTCGTTGTTTACTTCTCCTTCGTTTGTGTAGCAACATTCAAATATGTGTAGGTTTTATGGAATGTGGGAATACACTCTATAAGAATAAAAGAGACAGAAAGCTGTTCGCTGAGGAGGAAGAGGCATGATCAAATACGGCACGTTGGTGCGAGTCGAAGGGAAATACGCCGTGTTACGTTGGAACAACGGCTCAAGTTTTATCCCACGACGATTCTTGCCATCAGAAGCACGGGTTGGCGATACGATCATTCGAGATAACCACCATTATTATCTTGAAGAAGACATGACACCGAATTTCGATGCGCTCATCAAACAACATTATAAAAAGTAAACAAAGACAGACCGGTTCTCTTCCAGTCTGTCTTTGTACGTTCATTTTGTCTGTTCGCGTAACCAGTTAAAGTCGACCGGACCGACTTGTTTGGCTGTAATCACACCGTTCGGACCGACGACATACGTTGTCGGCAAAGCGACGACGCGGTACGTCTTCTCCACCATCCCTGCTTCGTCCAATAATACCGGGAAGCTGACCGGGACTTCTTTCAAAAACGCCTCGACGTCTTGCCTGCCGCGTCGCTCATTTTTCGTGACGTTCACCCCGAGCACCGGAATCCCGGTTTCTTCGCCGAACTCGATCAATTCCGGCAGTTCTTCTCGGCAAGGTGGGCACCACGATGCCCAGAAGTTTAAGACGACTTGCTGTCCTGCGTACGCATCAAGTGCCAACGTTTCCCCTTCGATTGTCTCCAGTTCGAAGGCGGGCGCGCGTTGACCGATCTCGAGACCACCGAGAACCGTGTCGTCCGTCGCGACACGTTCAGTCTGTTCGCTCGCTTGACTCGCCTTGTATTCGTCATACCCTTTATAGCCCAGACCGGCGATGAGTCCCGCCATAATCAATCCAATAGCCAGTTTATGAAATCGCATTATTTACCCCTTGTTCTCTGTCCTATTCATTTCTAAACTTAACTTATCACATTCACTCAAAGGAGCGGAACTATCGTGCAACTTCACAATGAAAAAGTCAGTGTCACTTTGAAAGCGCAAGGCGCGGAAATGACGAGTTGGAAAGTCGACGGGACCGAGCTACTCTGGCAAGGCGACCCTACGTATTGGGGACGACAAGCCCCGATTTTATTCCCGTTCGTCGGACGGTTGTTGGATGACCGTTACTTATATGATGGCTTGACGTATACGATGAGCCAACACGGATTCGCTCGCGATGAGACGTTCGAAGTCGCAGAATCGTCTGATACACACGTCCGCTTCGTTCTCCGTGACTCGGTCGAGACACGGAAACACTATCCGTTCCCGTTCGAACTTCAGGTGGACTATCGACTGATCGGCGAGGAATTGAACGTGACATACCGCGTCCGAAACAACGGCGACGAGGTGTTACCGTTCAGCATCGGCGGACACCCTGCCTTCAATATCCCGTTCGCGGGCGGGGTGTTCGAAGAGTATACAATCGATTTCGGTGAGACGCGCTCACTTGATCGCTTATTGTTAGAGGGTCCTTATTTGACCGGCGCCTATCAACCGCTCGGCGAACGCCGCTACATCCCGCTCTCGCATCACTTGTTCGACCAAGACGCTTTAATTTTCGAAAATGTCGAGTATGCTGCACTGCGCCACCAACCGAGCGGTCGCGCCATCGTCATGGAGTGCCCGACATTCACCCATTTCGGGATTTGGTCACCGCCTCAGTCTGACGCCCCGTTCGCCTGCCTCGAACCTTGGTTCGGTCATGCCGATTATAAAGGACATCGTAAAGACATCCGTCAAAAAGAAGATATGCAGTTGCTCGCACCGAACGAAACGTTCGAAGCGACTTACACGCTCTATACGGAATGAAAAAACGTGCTGACCGCATTGGTCAGCACGTTTTCGTTAGAAGCGGCTTTCTTGTTCCGCCTCATACTCTGAAGGCGGTTTTTTCATGACAATCGCGAGCACGATATAAATTAACAAGCCCGGTCCGCCGAATAAGGCGAGTACGACGAAGATGATCCGCATCAACGTCACGTCTACTCCGAGGTACTTCCCGAGCCCCGAGCAAACGCCTGCTATCATTTGGTCAGACGGATCTTTGTACAGTTTTCGTTCCATCAAGACACCTTCTCCTTCATTTTTTCGGTCATCGCTGTGGTCGACGAAGTGTCGTTCTTCCAGCTGTCGCGGCTTCACCTCGACTATCAAAATCGAGTGCATCATTGATCGGTGTACTTCCTGATCTAATTTCAATCCGACGTCCGTACAAGCCCCGATTATCGAGCGAGGCAGCAATGACTGTCGCGACGTCCGTCTCGGAAATCGTGGCGCCTGAGGCGTCACTTAAGTCTTCTGAAGCTTCGATCGACCCTTTTCCAGGTCCATCTATAATTGCCACTGGGCAAATGATCGTGTAGTTCAAGCCGCTATGTTCGATATACTCATCGGCCGCATTATTCGCAGACAAGAAGTTGTAATGTTCTTTCGGGCCCGCGTCTGGTCGATCGGCACCGTATGCGCTTAGTAAGACCACGTGACGGACGCGCTCTTTTTTAGCGGCGTCAATCGCTTTCATCGCGACGTTCCGGTCAAGCAGTTCAATCTCTTTGCTCGTGCCTTCAGCACCTGCTGTCGCAGCGACGATGACGGCGTCTTGGCCAGCGGTCGCCTCGTGAATCTTTTTATCAAGCTCTTTTTCAACATCGACGGTGAGCACGCGCGCACCCATTTTTTCGTACTCTGCTTGCAGTTCAGGATAACGAATTAAAGCGGTCACGTGATGCGTTTTCGCTAAACTTTTCAAGACACGTCTACCGATCTTTCCTGTTGCTCCAATGACTAAAACTTTCATTCAAATTTCCCTCCTCAAAAGAGTAGTTCATTTGATTAAAATTCCTCTTTCCGTACGGAATCAAACCCGTTTCGCAAAATTATCTCACAGTTCCCCACATCGTTAAGTCGAGCGCGTCACGAATCGATTGGACGCTCTCTTCATTCGGTTGGTAATAGTAGATGTTGTCAATGTAAGCATCTTGTCCGTCGACTTGAAGTTTGTTCACTTCGGGTTGAAGCATCATCGTGAGGCCAACCGACGCCATTTGCAGCGGATTCATTTCGAGCCCCATCTCATCTTTCATAAAACTGTACGTGGCCGGGATCTTCGACCATCCGGCCGGGCTTACCAACTTGTCGGCCACTGCCGACATGACCTCAGTTTGGCGACTTGAACGGGCACCGTCTGTATCCGATTTACGATGTCGCGCGTAGGCGAGCGCCATATCCCCGTCCATCGAATACGATACACCTTCCGTGTATTCATACGTTTGATTAAACCCCTTTTCGCTGAACGAATGGGTGGCCGTGATGTTCACTCCGCCGACGACGTCGATCAATTCCATGAACGTCTCGAACGTGATGACGACTTGACCGTCGACCGAAGTCTCGGTCAATCCTTCGACTGCACCGACCGTACACTCCGCGCCTCCATAAGCGAAGGCATGGGTAATCTTATCGCCTTCGCGCTCAGGTTCACAAGGGATCGCCGTATACGTATCTCGTGGAATCGATACGTTTTGAACGGTCCGCGAACGCGGGACGAACTCCATCAACTGAAGCGAATCGGTTCGTGAACCGGACACCGATTCGCCGACACGGGCGTCACTGCCCATGACTAAGAACGTAACTGGGTTTGACGCCATATAACCGACCCCGATCACGAGGAGCAACAAGACGAGCAAGAGCTTTCCTTTCCAACTTCGGCGCTTGCGCTTGTCTTTTTGCGGCTTTTGTTTCGGCGGTACGCTGCTTTGCTGCTTCGGAACACGCTCTTTCGTGTCATGAGAGCGAGGTTCTCGCTTGTCCTCACGCTTTTGGCGCTTCGCTTTTTTCCCGAACGGCATCTTCAGTTTAGGTGCTTGAACCTTCCGTTTTCGATTATTATTCGTCTCGGTCCGTTTTTCATCGGAACGATCTAAAAATGGATGGTCTTGTCCTTCCGCTTGCTTCGACTCTGGTGAAGGGCGAATCACTTCGTCTTCCGCCTCACCCGGATTCACTTGTTCATCGCGAGACAGTTCTTCTAGCCGCTCGCGTTCTAATTCACGTCTGCGTCGTTCGACTCGTGAGAGTTGTTGATCGTCATTCATATGATGTACCTCTATAGTTTAGATTTTCCTACATTATCATCGACAAACTCTATTCTGACAACGGTTAGCGCAAAAATCCGTCTTAAGCATGAGACGCGAGGATTGTTTTAAATGAAAAGCGGGAAAGGAATAATAATCGGTGTCTGCCTATAAACGAGACATGGCAGCCCGTTCGATGTCCTTTGAAGGGAGGGAGAGCTAATGCGCATCGGGAAGCTCCGCATGTTACTTGAACAGTACGGAGAGACGACTCTTCGCGATTTAGTCGTCGAAATGTACCGAAACACCCCTAAAGCCGTTATCGAAGAAAAAGATATGGATTACATGATCAGTCAGTTCACTCGTTACAAAGAACAAAAATCATCAGACGAGCGACATTCGCTCTCGCAGACAGTAATCCTCGCTGAACGCTTCGTAGAATTGGCTTACGATCACCTCTACTTGCTGCCAAATCAAATCATGAGCGAACGCGATCAAAAGAATTGGTATATACACGCCAAGAAAATCATTCGTGACTTATCGTATTACGCCGAAGATGAAGCAGAGGCACGGACGATGTATGAGGAAATGTTTTTACTCTTGTCCTCTTCGGCAGGGGAAGAGCCCCTATTTTCAACAAGTGACCCGTTTCGACTGCTGAAACTCTCGCAAACCACGATGCTCACTCAATTGATTCATTACTATCAACTCGACGCCCCCACCTCCGACGTGTGGATCGATCGTTCTTTGTACACGGCGCTCCACGTCCCAAAAGATGTTGACTCGACACGGGTCGACTTACTCTCTACACTTCTCGAGCAACCCTACACTTCGTTTGAGTGGAATTTATTCCATCAACGCATCATCACACTTTGTGAACGGACACTTGCCAAAGCCCCGTCCGATGACAGTGCACTTGAGGACTATCAAGCACTTAAAATGCTTGAACTCGAACTCCTCGTTGAGCGCGGACAATTGTCAGAAGCTGAACGGAAGTTGTTTTCTGAGTACATCCCCTTCTTCTCACACCGTTCAGAACCGTTCAAAGTGTATGTCAATATGCTCGAGAGCCGCGGACATTCTGATGAGACGAAACGACTTCGCCGGCTAGCCAAAGAGAAACGCATCCAATTTTAAAAAAAAGGGAGTCAACCGACGGCGTCGGTTGACTCCAAAACATGATATGAACGAGGGGTGTTCATCTGAAAAGAGGAGTGGAAGTTGGTGCAGAACTTCCTTCCTACATACCTAGTATAAAAGATATTTGAAACCGCTTCCGGGATAGTTATTGCATTTTTGTGAACGTTTTCACGTTATTCAATCGCGTTAATAATGCCCAACCCGATCACTGACAACAGAACAATTAAAACGAAAATAAACACCATCTCATTTGGTGACCGGAAGCCTTCGTATAACTCGACCTGTTCTTCAACGATGACATTGTCATGGACTACAATCGGTTCAGTCTCGGCAAGAGCCGTGGCCGGGACACCGACCAATAGCAGCGCCAACCATAAACTTATTACGTATCGCATATCATACTCCTGTCGTTTTTTCTCACTGACAGTATAGCACGTCTCTCTCGCTTCGACCCATTCGTTTCTCCTCTTCCCACCGGAAAAGTTTAACAAATCTCACAGCCCCTTCGTTGCTCTAAACTTCCTCGTTCCGACACGGATCACACTTCGATAAAATGCTCATTCCAAAGCCATTTCCCTCACCATTCCCCTTTAAAAATCTGACTTTCCACGTGTCAAAACAGTAATCAAACATGATGAATGTTCATAAAATGAACACGACATTTTTCAATTGGTAGCCCTTACAATTTAAGGGTAGTGATTATTTTAGAAGAAAGAAGGATTCCTCATGAAACGGACGCTTATATTCGCGGAGTGTCGCCAAATCCAACCTAAAAAACGTTCACTGCTTCACCAATTGTACAACCCGGGCGAGTCGCCCCACATCCTCGCCATCCGACCACACCAATATGTCCATACGGCCTGGCAAGGAGATGTTCCCGTCGCAGCAATCGCCTCCGACTATAGCGATTATGCAACGGATCAGATAATCCGGCTCACGCACGAGGCGTATCGAGACCGCTATGTCTTCCGAGGTTTGCTCGACCGACTGATCCGTGAGATACGTCGAAACAGTATACATGACACAACGTTGCTGTTACACGTCAAACAAGACCGCGACCAAGATAAGCGTCGAATGTTTGAAGTGCTCGGTTTTGATCCGTATCACGAGACCGTCACTTACACATTGCCGCTCATCCCTTTCCAAAAATATACATACGAGAACTGGTCGCTTCACGTTGATTATTTTGCGACACACGCTAGCTGGCTCGCCTACCGAAATCAATATGCGCATATGCTGACTGATGTGTTGCCGCTGACTGCATCACGACTGCTCGAGCATGAACGTCGTCAGGAAGTCTTCCATTCCCTTAAATTGAAAGGGAAAATCGTCGGCATCATGCGATCTCGAATTGGATCTGGACGACTGGACGTATATGAACTCCATGTGTCAGGTAGCGATGAATTGATTCAAGAGGCCGTGTCTTTTATTCAGCAAGAATTTTATTTCCGGTTCAGGTCGCTTGAACAAATTCGGGTCACGTTGACTTCGCTCCAACCAGAGCTGCGATACGCTTTGATCCGACAAGGCGGATCGCCAACCCAAGCAGGAACCTACACGATGATTAAAGAAGTGGCGCCTTCCGCGCCATCGTTTCCACTCAATTAGAAAAAGACGCTAAACGTCACGTCCTTTTCACGGAAAGGATTCGTTCGTTTGGCGTCTTTTCTTCATTCAGCAGCGTTTGCCGATTCGATTGCTAAGGGTGGCATCTCTTCGAACAGCACGGTTCGAAGCCCGATATCACGTCGGTCCAACGATTCAATCCGATCGAATTGAATTTCACGGTCCGCGACACTGAACCAATACGTGATGTGAGGTTCATCCGTGAAGCGAAGCGCATAATTCGAACCGTTCAAATGAAAATCCACTTCGGTCGAAAGGATTTCTGCCGGGCCGATTTTTTTGTGGGTCGTCAGTCGTTCGAGAACGACTTGCTCCTCATTGATCTGATAATCGACAAACGTCGCAAGTGAGAGTCCAAACACAAATGATACCAGCGCGAACGCGCTGATCAATCCAAGAGTGATCTTTCCGTTCATGTCGCCGTCCCTCCCTCTTCTACTATATCGGATTTTGCTAAAACGTTGTGAAGTGACATTTTGTTCAAGTTTCGGCAAACTAGAGCAAGAGGAGGGATTAGTATGCAAATTGACCACACCGGGATCGCTGTTCGCGACTTAGACGAAGCAATCTCGTTTTACACGAACGTGTTACAAGGAAAACTTGTCGACCGTTATACGAATACGGCAGCCGGTGTCGAAACCGAGCTCGCCGTGATTCACGTCGGTGAAGACGTGATCGAGTTGCTCTTGCCGACAAGTTCGACGAGCCCGATCGCCCGATTCATGAAAGCACGCGGCAAAGGCGTTCACCACATCGCCTATCGGGTCGATGATTTAGAAGCATCGATTGCCGCTTTGAAACGCGACGGCATAACGTTTTTAGAAGATACGCTCCGAACGACGGCAAAAGGCCGACGCCTCATCTATATGGACCCACGCCACTCGGGCGGGGTCATCGTCGAACTATGCGATTATCCGACAATGAAGCAGTGAGGGATATCCCTCACTGCTTCATTATTGTCCGCTCGATGATATCACGATTTTTCGCTTTCAACCGTTCGTTGTGCGACGACACCATCGCCGACTTCGTCGCGTCCGGATCGATGAACGTCTTGGCCCGGTTGACCGCGTTAGCCGCATCTTGGAACGCTCCCGCAATCAGATGCACCTTGCCTTCATGCGTCAAAATATCGCCCGCCGCATAAAGTCCAGGTACTGACGATTCACTGCTCGCGTTCCCGTTCACATAGAACCCATCCACCATCTCGACTTTTAACTCGCTGTCGTTAAGGAGAGCCGAGTCCTGTTCGTAGCCGTGGTTGATGACCACTTCATCGACCTCGACCAATTCACTTGCCCCGGTCCCGCAATCGATGAGCTTGACGGCATGGATCGTCGTGCCATCATTGGAAATCAAGTCCTCGATCGTTGTATGAAGTCGGCAGTCGACTCGGCCACAGAGGAGCTTGTCGACTTGCGATTCATGCCCTTTGAGCGCTTCTTTTCGATACGTCAAAATCACGCGCTCCGCAATCGGCTCAAGTTCGTTCGCCCAATCGATGGCGCTGTTGCCACCACCGGAAATCAATACCGTCTTCCCTTTAAAACGCATCAACGACTTAACCGTATAGTGAAGGTTCGAGACTTCGAACCGCTCCGCCCCGCTGATCTCAATTTTTTGAGGTTGTAAAATACCGCTCCCCGTCGCGACGATGACCGTCTTTGACACGTGCCGGCCGTTCGTCGTATCGAGCACGAAATGACCAGTGTGATCTTTCGCCATCGATTCTACTTTCTCGCCGAGCACGACGGTCGGATCGAACGTGAGACCTTGCTCGATCAATTGTTCGATGAGGCGGGCACCTGTCGTCGGGGTGACGCCACCGATGTCCCAAATCATCTTCTCCGGATACACATGGATCTTACCACCGAGATGCGGTTGAAATTCGATCAACTTCGTCTTCATCCCGCGCAACCCGCTATAAAAAGCGGCATACAATCCCGCCGGACCGCCACCAATGATCGTTACGTCGTACACGTCCTGTTCGCTCATCCGTTCCATCCTCCTTAAACATCCACCGCCACTGATTATCATTCTCATTTAATATACATCGAAATTTTAGTTCAGACAATCTATTTTGATATCAAAACATTCGTTGACAGCTTTTCATTTAGACTGCTATAGTTGACGTTACATTGAGAATCATTATCAAAACTACTGTTACGAGGAGAGGGGAATCCATATGTCACGGATCCATACGGCAGACATCGAGGTCGGTTACGGCGGCAAAACAATTGTGAAGCAATTGAGTTTGTCGATCCCGGACCGTCAAATCACAACCATCATCGGCCCGAACGGTTGTGGGAAATCGACACTCTTGAAAGCCATGACTCGGATTCTGTCCCCGTCTAACGGTTCGGTCCATTTAGACGGAGCGGACATCGCCAAATGCAATACGAAAGAAATCGCCCAAAAGATGGCGATTTTGTCGCAAACGCCTGAAGGCGCTGGCGGCTTGACCGTGGGAGAACTCGTCTCGTACGGTCGCTTTCCTTATCAATCCGGGTTTGGTCGTTTATCGAAACATGACCATGAAGTGATTGATTGGGCGCTTGACGTGACCGGCACGCTCGAGTTCAAAGACCGAAGCGTCGACGCCCTTTCAGGCGGACAACGCCAACGGGTTTGGATCGCGATGGCGCTGGCCCAAGAGACGGACTTAATTTTTTTAGATGAGCCGACGACGTATCTCGATCTCGCGCATCAGCTCGAAGTGCTCGAACTACTCGAGACGTTGAACCGCGAGCAGGGCCGGACGATTGTCATGGTTCTCCACGACTTGAATCAGGCCGCCCGATTTGCCGACCATATCGTTGCCATGAAAGACGGAGCAGTGCTTGCGACGGGCTCCGCCGAGGAAGTCATTTGTCCACTCGTCCTTAGACAAGTCTTTCATATCGATGCCATCATCGGACGAGACCCACGGACCGAAAAACCGATGTGCCTCACCTACCAACTTATAAAAGACGAGATTCAACGTGAAGCGCTCGACTCTTCGAGTGCTGATCTCGTTGCTAGTTCTCGTTAGTATGAAGCAAACGGAGCGCCTCGCACATTGTGAGGCGTTTTTCAGCAGGAAGAGACGGGTAATGAGTGGAACATATTGAAGAAAGGGGGAAACACTATGGATTGGCTCGATGGTTTATTCATTCTCGTCTCGACCGCATGGCTGTATGAGATGAGGCGATACCGCAATCGTGATGAACCGACCGATGGCAACAGTGAGCATATGAGCTTTTACATCGTCTCACTCATTATGGTCACCGTGTTCGCCGTCTCGATCGGTTTATCTATTTTTACTGAAGCACGCCAACCGCTCCTAGTCCGCTGGCTCGGGCTCGGGTGTTACATAGCCGGTGTTTCACTTCGTTACTGGGGAATCGCGCATTTGCGTCATCAATTCACCCGTCACGTCGTCGTCCGTCCTGCTGATGAGATCGTCAGCTCTGGACCGTACCGCTTTTTGCGCCATCCGCTCTATACCGGGCTATTATTTATCACGTTCGGATTTTCGCTCTATTTCAGTCATTGGGGCGTCGCGCTCGTCGGTACGTTCGCCATGGGGATCGCCTTGCTTTGGCGCATCCATATCGAAGAACAGATGTTGACGTCACACTTCGGCAGCGCCTATCAAACTTGGGCGAAATCACGAAAACGATTGATTCCGTTCATTTATTGAACAAGCGTCGAAAAACACGAATTGATAACCTCGACCCAACAAAAATGCGATCCTGTCAGCAAATGACAGGATCGCATTTTTTATACGGAAAATCGACCGAGCAGTCGGACGATCAAAAAACCGGCAACGAACGAAACAACGCTCAAGACCCACATCGTCGCCGTCTCCGGAAGACCCGGGAAGACGACGGCGAGGGACCCGATGACGAGTCCTAAGATGACCGAGAACGTCATGCCCGGGAAATTCCCGAGCAAATAACGGATCACTTTACTGCTGACGATAAACCCGACGGCTACACCGAGTCCGACGATCCCGATAATGAGCACGTTCAAGTTCGACAAGGCGCTGATGACCGTCGGGTACACGCCGATCAAGAGCAAGACGAACGAGCCGCTGATCCCCGGGAGCAACATCGCCATACTGCCGAGCCAACCCGAGAAGAACAACAACAGCGCCGTGCCGGTCGACAGTTCAGTAATAATGGCCGTGTCGGCCGGTTTGATGATTGCCATACTTGCTACTAGAATCGCTCCGATCACCATCGCCACGATGTGCACGGGACGCATCGTCGCACGCGATTTAAATTCAAACATCAACAGCGGGATAATCCCAAGAATCAAGCCGATGAAAAAGAACTGTGTCGGTGCATAGTATTCTAATAATAAAAATTCAATCAGACGGCTCAGTCCTAAAATTGCGGTTCCCATTCCGATTGCTAACGGAATTAGAAACCCAATATGCTTTTTCCACTGCCGACTGAACACACCGCTGATCGCTTCGATCAATCGATCGTAAATCCCTAAAATGACTGCGATTGTCCCCCCGCTGACGCCAGGAATTAAGTCACTCGTCCCCATCGCGATACCGCGCAGGATATTTTTCCACTCCATAATCGATCTCCTTTTTACATCTGATTCGTTTCAAGCACTTAGTATATCCGAGAAGCTCGGGTTTTGCATCGGTTTCAAGACTGAGACTCAGACTTCGGCCCATATTTCACAAGTCGAGCATCATATAATCGAAACGCCCTCCTGAAATCTCAAGCTCTTTATGTTTGCGGAAACCAAGACGTTCGTAAAGACGAACCGCTGCCGGATTGCCCTGGTCGACGTTGAGTGTGACGGCCGGGATGTTCGTTTCGCGAGCATGTTCGACCACTCGCTGGATCAATTTCGTGCCGATGCCGCGTCCTCCAAATTCTGAGTCGACGGCCACGGAATCGATATACAAAACGTCTCCTTCCGTCTCCACGTCAAGATGTCCAGGCTGCCCATGCTCGATGAGCCATTGCTTAATCGGCTCATCCAACTCAATCGCGCGCTTGCCCTCATAGGCGATAATAACGCCTGCGATGACGCCGTCTATGTCTGCCACCCAAATGTTTTCATAACTCAACCGGTTGTTCGGCCGACCGATCCACATCGCTAAGCGCTCAAGCACTTGCTTCTGGTCTGCCGTCCCTGTCAATGAATACGCGATGTCATGAATCGCTGCGTAAACGAGCGGCGCGATCGCTACACTCTCGTTTGACTGTGCCTGTCGAATGTTCATCATTTATCTCCTCCACCAATTAGTCTAGCATAAAGCTAGAAACTGTTGGTTTGTCACATCTAGAAGTGTGGGATGATAGAAACAGAAGGGAGGAATTTTTATGAAAGCTATTTTAACGGGCATGAACGGTACAGTCGCACCGGTCGTCGCCAAAACGATACAACGACATGGGATCGAACCTGTCGCTTGGGACAGATCAAAAGTCTCGACGTCAGACGAGGCGGCGATGCGTGAATTTATCGAATCGGTGCGTCCTGATTATTTTCTTCATATCGGTATGGGATCGGTTGAATGGGCGGAAACGTTGGCCCGCCTTTGTGGAGAATACAACATCCCGTTCTTGTTTACGAGCACGGTCTCGGTATTCTCAGACAATGTGACCGGTCCAATCACGCCGGACACACCACCTGACGCATCAGACGAATATGGTGCCTATAAACGTGCCTGCGAAGAAACGATCGCCCGGACCAACCCCGGGGCACAAATCGTCCGACTCGGCTGGCAAATCGGCGAAGCTGCCGGTTCGAACAATATGATGGACTATTTCACGAATGAAATGAACCAGCACGGTGTCATCACTGCGAGCGCACACTGGTATCCATCGTGCTCCTTTTTAGAAGACACGGCCGACGCATTGTTCGAGATATTGACGAAGCGCGGTCCGGGTCTATATCAATTGAACGGCAATCCGAGCCTGTCGTTCTATGACATCGCCACTGCGTTAAACGAGTTGCATGACCTCGCGTGGCGCGTCGAGCGAACGGATGAACCAAAACGCGACAATCGGATGGTCGACATGAACATCACGATCCAACCGATCACGAAACGATTGACACTTCATACAAAATGAGTCGACGAATTCGTCGACTCATCTTTTGGCTACAAAGGATGTTACCTCGCTTCTACCGAACAAACTTACATAGGAAGGGAGGGGGCCGTATGCTCTCATTCATATTGACGTTCCGTCGCATGTTCCGTGGGATTTGGCGTGGGTTGAAAGAACCTGAATTTCAAGTTCTGTTCAGTCTAGCGTCCCTTACCATATTGTCGGGAACGCTGTTTTATACCCGCTTCGAAGATATGCGTTGGTTAGACGCCCTCTATTTCAGCGTCATCACGCTCACGACGATCGGCTACGGTGATTTCGTCCCGACGACCGATATTGGCAAAGTGTTCACGATCGGTTACGTCATCACCGGCGTCGGCATCATGGTCGGATTCATCACCCAAGTATTCAATCACTTGCAGCAGGCACGACTCGAGGAGATCAAGAACAAACGAAAAATGCCGCCATCCGATTAAGGATAGCGGCGTTCGTTACGATGCTTTTCGACTTCGATTCTCGATCGCTAACCGCTGATTAAAGCGCTTCGTCTCAGCGATGACGACACCCGACAAGAACAAGAGCCCAATCAAGTTCGGAATGGCCATCAAGCCGTTGAAGACGTCAGACAGTGCCCATACCATGTTCAAGTTCGTCGTCATCGCCCCGAGTCCGGCGACGAGCACGAACGCGATCCGATACGGGATGATCGACTTTTGACCGAACAAGTAATGAATCGACCGCTCACCGTAATACGACCAGCCGAGCACCGTCGAGTAGGCAAACATGACGAGACCGATCGTGACGACATAACCGCCGAACGGCCCGAGGAACTGCTCGAACGTCGCCGTCGTCAACTCGACCCCTTCGAGTCCAGATCCGATTTGACCGCCCATGACGAGCGTGATCCCGGTGACCGAACAGACGATCAACGTATCAAGAAACACCTGCGTCATCGAGACAAGGCCTTGACGACCTGGCATGTCCGTCTTGGCCGCGGCCGCTGCGATCGGAGCCGAGCCAAGACCGGCTTCGTTCGAGAAGACGCCTCGCGCAACCCCATACCGGATGGCTGCCCCGATGGCCCCGCCGCCAATCGCTTCGGCGCTGAACGTGCTGCTGAAGATGAGCGCGATCGCATCGGGGATGAGTGTGTAGTTCATGATCATGATCAAGAGACCACTCCCTAAATAAAAGACGATCATGACCGGGACGAAGTAACTGACGACACGACCAATTGATTTGACACCACCGAGAATGACGGCGCCCGTAAAAATCATCATCAAGATACCCGATACGTAAAGCGGGACGTCGAACGTCGAGTTGAGCGCCAACGCGACTGAGTTCGTTTGAACCCCGTTCCCGATCCCGAACGCGGCCAGTGAGGCGAACGCTGCAAACGCGACCGCGAGCCAGCGTTGCTTCAAGCCCCGTTCCAAATAATACATCGGTCCTCCGGCCATTTGACCACGTTCGTCCGTCACCCGGTACTTGACGGCGAGCACGGCTTCGGCGTACTTTGTTGCCATCCCGAAGAAGCCCGATACCCACATCCAAACGATCGCGCCTGGTCCCCCGAGGACGACCGCAGTCGCGACACCGACGATATTCCCCGTACCGACGGTCGCCGCGAGCGCTGTCATGAGCGCTTGGAAGTGACTAATATCTCCTCGTGACGTCTTGTCTTGATTTTTAGAGAATGCGAGTTTCAACGCGTAAGGCAACTTCGTGATTTGGAGCCCCCCGAGACGCACCGTCAAATAAACGCCTGTCCCCACAAGCAAAATTAACAGCGGCGGTCCCCACACAAAGTCTGAAATCGTACCGATTAGTTCGCTGAACGATTGACTCATGCTGTAATCCCCTTTCCCCGTATGTAATAAATACAACTCTATTTTTTCAGAATACTCGGAACGTTGTCAAAAGTATTGTGCTAAAACAAAGAAGGGGATAAACGCCCTGTATCTAAAACAGCGAGCCGTCAGTTAGACGTCTCGCTGTGACGGTGGCTTTTCGCGTTGCAGGGGGGCTTTCCAATCAAAATCGTCCGGCACATAGTCAAGTCCGCCCGAATGGAACGGTTGGCACCGCAACAGGCGCCGCGTCGTCAAATACCCGCCTTTGACAGCGCCATGCTTCTCAATCGCCTCAATCCCGTAGTGCGAACAGCTCGGATAAAATCGGCACGTCGGGGGCTTTAAAGGAGAAATAAAGCGCTGGTATCCTTGAATCCCACGTACTAATACTCGTTTCATTTCAATCGCCTCGCTCAGTCAGATTACTGCAATGATAGCCCGGACTGCGTGAATTGTCATCTGCAGCGCTTCGTCGATTCCTGTTACAAAACGACGAGTTTTTTCCTTTATTTTACAATTCGAGCGTGGCAGGCGATAATTGCTCGAACATTTGTTATGATAGGCAACATATATACGACCGAATCAAATGAATGAAGAGGTGACGGAAATGAACATATTAATGGTAGGAGCAGGATCGATGAGCGAGGCACTCGTCCGAGGCTGGATCGCTTCCGGGCTCTCCCCTGAACAGATTACGATGACGAACCGGAGCGACCAGACACGTCTAGAGCAGTTGCGAGATGAGCTCGGCGTACAGATCGTCGAAACAGAAGACGTCAACGCCTATACAATCGTCGTGCTCGCGATGCAACCAGATGGCGTCTTGACTTACGCTCAATCACAGACGTGGAAAACACCGCTGCTCATATCCGTCGCGGCGCATATCGAGCCGAGCGAGCTTGAAGAAGCATCCGGCATCCCAGCCATCTGTGCGATGCCGAACACCCCGGTCGCCTATCAAACCGGGATGACTGGACTCTGGTTCGGACCTGAGACAGATGCAACCGCCCGCGAGACGGCGGCGGCACTGTTCAACCGGGTCGGTCGGACAGCCGTCACGGACGCGAAAACGATGTCAGCTTTCATGGCGGCAGCCGGATGCAGTCCTGCGTTCTTTTACGAGATCGTCGGTTCGATGACCCCGGTGCTGACAGAAGCCGGGTTTGATGAAGACACGGCCCGCCAAATCGTCGCTCAAGCGATGAAAGGATCAGCCGAGTTATTGTTGCATGAGACACGTCCGACCGACGAGCTGATCGCCGACGTCGCCGCACCTGATGGACCGACCGACCGCGGTGTCGGCGTGCTCCGCTCACGTGACTTGTCTGACGTGATGTCGTCCGCCCTGCGTGAGAGCGCGAAAGAGGATCATGATCCTATCGACGCAACGATTGAAAGAACGTAAGTACTTGAACCGCCCGATAGAAGTCGAACGTTAAGTTCTGACTTCTATCGGGCGGTTTTTTAATTCTCGCACTACTATTTTTTAGAAGTCATAAAATCCACAAATAATCTTGCTTCCCGATAGTAAAGAACGTGTTATGCTACCAAATGAGAAGAATTATCATTTGACTAAAATGGAGAGATCTTAATGAGTTCATTACTTGCCATGCCGCTACATCAACCAGTGCTCATATCCGATTTAACGAGAATCGATGACCGCTTGCGGCGTCGCATGATTGCCTTAGGATTTTATGAGGGCTGTTCCGTACGAATTAAACGTCGGGCCATCTTTTCCGGACCGCTCACGATTGAACAAATCGAACATCAACAAATGATTGCCATCCGTCGCTGTGACGCTGAACAGATTGGGGTGATCGTCCCGTGACGCAACGGATTGCCCTAATCGGAAACCCGAACACCGGAAAAACGTCTTTATTTAACCGATTAACAGGCTCCTTCGCCCACGTCGGTAACTGGGCCGGTGTCACAATTGAACAGAAAATCGGACAGTTGCATGGAAACATCGGACAGTTGATCGACTTGCCCGGTGTCTATGATTTAGACCCGCTATCGGCTGACGAAGCAATCGTCTCGCGATTCCTGTTGCATGAACCGTTCGATGGGATGTTCAACATCATCGATGCCTCGCAGTTCGAACGTAACTTACAATTAACGCTCCAACTGCTCGAAATGGGCCGTCCGCTTCAAATCGGTCTGAACATGGTCGATGTCGCTGAAGGACGAGGCATCCACATCAATTTAAAGCGTTTGAGAGAACGTTTGGACGTGGACGTGTTTCCGATTACAGCACGAACAGGTGCCGGCTGTGAAGTCCTCCTGTCCTCCCTGCGAACGACCCCTCGCGAACCTTTCGTACTCGATTACGGGGAAGAGACCGAACAGGCGCTTCAACAAATTCTTGAAGCGACGGGACTCAGTGAGCGCGATCGCTGGGTCGCCATTCAATACTTGGCCGGAAATCGCGTCATTTCAGAACAGCTCGAGTCTTCGACGCCAACCGTCAATGAAATTCGTAAAGCGTTGGAAGTGAAACTCGGACGCTTCGCCCACGCCCACATTACAGAACGCAGACGCGACTGGACAAAAGACGTTCGCCATCACGTCGTCGATCAGCATAACGCACAACAAGCCACGGTCACCGACCGCATCGATGCCGTCGTGACACATCCGATCTGGGGCTTACCCATTTTCTTTACAGTACTTTACGCCTTGTTCCACATCACGTTCAACTGGATCGGTGCCCCGTTGTCCGATCTGTTGGATGGATTTCTGTCGGGTCCGGTCACATCCGGAACAAGCTCGTTGTTACAACTCCTCGGGACCTCCTCTTTCATCCAGGCGTTGCTGATTGACGGGGTGATCGCCGGTGTCGGCGGTGTCCTCGTCTTCGTCCCACAGATTTTCGTGCTCTTTTTCTTTATCTCGTTTTTAGAGGACTCTGGCTATATGGCGCGTGTCGCCATTGTCATGGACCGATTTATGCAACTCGTCGGACTGAACGGGAAAAGTTTTATTCCGATGATCATTGGATTTGGTTGTAACGTCCCAGGTATTATGGCGGCACGGACGGTCGAGGAAGAGCGGGAGCGGCTCGTCACGATTTTCATTTCACCGTTCATGTCGTGCTCGGCGCGTCTGCCGATCTATGCCGTCTTCGCTGCCAGTTTTTTCGCATCAAACCAAGCGCTCGTCGTCTTATCGCTCTATATGCTCGGGATCGTCCTGGCGTTGATTGCCGCGAAAATATTCACGTCCGTATTGGCGGCGGAAGATCGGAACAGCCTCTTTATCGTCGAACAGCCTCCATACCGTGTCCCCCAAGGGTTGACGCTTTGGCGCAGCACATGGCAAAAGGCGAAAGGGTTCGTCCGAAAAGCAGGTACGTTCATCTTTGGCGGTTCCGTCTTCATTTGGTTACTCGCCTATTCCGGTCCAGCCGGAATGGACGTCCCGATGAATGAGAGTTTTCTCGCTATGATTGGTGGAGTCGTTGCGACGTTGCTGATTCCACTCGGTTTCGGGACGTGGCAGGCCGGCGCTTCGCTCATCACAGGTTTTTTGGCGAAAGAAGTCGTCGTATCGACGATGGCGATCATTTATGCGGTCAGCGAATCTGACTTGTCCGCTTCGTTGCTTCCCGTGTTTACGCCGTTGAGCGCATATAGTTTCATGGCGTTCGTCCTCTTGTACGTCCCTTGTCTAGCGACCGTCGCCGTCATTCGGCGCGAGGTGGGAAGTGCCAAATTGACGTGGGTCGCTAGCCTTTATGGGCTTGGTGTTGCGTACGTCGTATCACTGATGATCTATCAAATCGGTCGTCTGTTCGGATTGTCTTAACAAGGAGGGAATCATATGTTCTTATTTGATTTACTGATCGGTCTTGCCGTATTCGGGTACGCCGCCTATTCGCTCTATCGCTACACCCGCAAAGCAAAAGCCGGTAAATGCGCCACTTGCGAAATCGCACCGACTTGCACGACATCCTGTGATGCCGCTGACTGGGATAAAATCATTGCGGAAGCCTTACACGCTGATAAAAAAAGTTATCATCAATGAAAAACGGACTAGCGCATTGTTTCGCGCTAGTCCGTTTTTTCATTGGAAGATATGTAATGCGGTGACAATGATCGCGACCATCAAAATACCGGGCAGTAAGTTGGCGACACGAATCCGGGTGATCCCGACCAGGTTCAACCCGATGGCGACGATCATGACGCCCCCGGTCGCCGTCATCTCCAAAATAAAGTCATCCATGAGCGACTCCGGAATGAACTTCATGATCTGGATGGCGAGCAACGCGATCGCTCCTTGGTACAACAAGACCGGTACGGCCGAGAACATGACGCCGATGCCTAGCGTCGAACTGAGCACAAGCGCCGTGAAACCGTCAATCAACCCTTTTGTATAGAGGACGTCATGGTCCCCGCGCAGGCCGCTGTCGAGCGCCCCGATGACGGCCATCGCCCCGATCACAAAGATGAGCGTCGCCGTGATGAAGCCTTCCGCGATGCTCGACTTACTTTTTCCACCGAGACGCCGTTCCAACTGATAGCCGATCTCGTTCAACTTCTCGTCGAGCTTCCACCATTCGCCAAGTGCGGCTCCGATAACGAGACTGCCGATGACGATTAAAAAGTTCTCACTCTTCATGCCCATCTGCACGCCAAGCAAGACGACGGCGAGACCGATGGCAGCCGTGACCGTCTCTTTCATCCGCTCGGGGATTCGGTGAAACAGCAGCCCGAGTAATGTGCCGACCACGATCAAGGCCGCATTGACGATTGTTCCGGTTAATACCATCGTATAATTCCCCGTTTCTGTATGTATTGAGAGGAATATACCAACTGTTTATGTGGGCTGTCAATTAAAAGAATACACAAAAAAAGCCACTTCTCGTAAGAAGTGGCTGCGCGGAAACCCACGTTCCTATGGGTTTCGCATCGGGTTTGGCACCCAAGTGATTCTGACTGGGCTCGAACCAGCGACCTCTACCCTGTCAAGGTAGCGCTCTCCCAGCTGAGCTACAGAATCAGGTCGTGTCCTCTCTTTAGGACACTATTAATATATCAAGAAACTAATGCCTTGGCAACTGTTTTTTAAAACTTTTTTTATTTTTTTCACCGCGTCATTTCTTCCCGCTTCATGTGACGGCATAGACGCTCCAAATCGCCGACATAAACGGACACGATCATGCCTCCGTGTTCGGTGTCACGGTCCCAACGCAAGCCGTTCGATTTCGCGACGCATTGTGACGGCACGTTGTCCGGGTGGATGAGCGAAATGATGTCTTTCTCGCCTTCCTCGAACGCATGTTGCATGAGACGCGCGGCCGCTTCACGGCCGTAGCCCATGTGCCAGTGCTTTGGTGCTAGCCAATAACCGACCTCGAGCTCGATTTTGCCATCAAGTTCATGCAAGAGCGTCCCGGCATGGCCGATCGGCTCATCACTGTGATGTGTCATCAGTTTGAGGAGTCCGGTCTGTCGGCCCGTCGTATATCGGGCCAATTGTCTCTCGAACCATTCGATTGTCTGTTCATCCGTATATGGCTTGCCGTCCGGACTGATAAAGCGCATCACCCGCGGATCTTGGAGTAGCGATTTTACGAAATAGAAATCGGAGATCGTGTAAGGTTCAAGCCGTAGACGTTCTGATTGCAACTCTACAAGATTCATCTTTCCCGCCCCTTTCGTTCACAATCTGAACTATTCAATTCCCGTTTTCAGCTCGTTTCAATCCTATTTACGCCACGACTTTCAACCCGACGACGCTCCCGATAATGAGCGCCAAGAAGAAGATACGCCACCGGTCGCTCGACTCGTTCAAGTACAGCATACCGAGAATCACTCCACCCGCCGCGCCAATCCCGACCCAAATCGAGTAAGCGAGCCCGAGCGGCAGCGTCTCGAGCGAACGCGACAACAAATAAAAACTTAGTGCGAACGTCGTGATCGAAAGAAGCGACCATTTTAAAATCTGATAGCCTTTTGATTTTCCCATGAAGAAAACAGCAAGCATCTCAGCGAGCCCAGCCCCAATTAAAAAAATCCAACTCATGCCGACTCACCTCCTGTCACTTGCTTCAAACCGACCACCCCGACAAGGAGTATCGCGATAAACAACAGCTTCATTCCCGTCATCGTCTCATCGAACAAAACATTTCCAACGATGACCGTCCCGACGGCGCCAATACCCGTAAAAACGGCGTACCCAGTGCCGGCTGGCAACACACGGAACGACATCGCCAACAAGCCAAAACTGACAATCAATAACGCGATGGTCACGACGGTCGGCCCTAACACGGTGAACCCGTTCGACAATTTCATCGTCGTCGCCCAAACAATTTCAAGAAGTCCGGCGAGCACGAGCCACAACCAAGCCATTTGTTCCTTTTTCATGTCCACCCGACTCCTTTCTTGAAAATTTTAAATGCTGCATGCTGTCGTTGCGCTCGATTCGTTGCAAACGAAAAGAGTGAAAGCAACGCCCCGTCCAAAAAGCAATAGTACGCATCATATACGTCGTCGAGCGATTGTTCCGGTAAATCGCCCCGCTCCATCGCCAAACGGAACTGCTCTTTCTCAAACGTTTGGAGCTCGGTCTCGACCGACCCGATCGTCGACTCGATGAAGGCGCGCAGCTCAGGCGGCGGTACGAGCAGCATTCGTTTCGTCAGCATCCATGTCTCTTCTTCTTCGAAGAAATGAATCAACGCTTCAACGATCGCCTCGATCCGTTCGAGAGGTGCCGCCCCGTCAGACGCGTCCCGTGCTTGTTCCCAAGCTCGCTGGTAACGCTCGGCCATCTGTTCGACGACTTGTTTGAACAGCTGTTCTTTTCCTTCGATGTGCGCATATAAAGACGGCTTCTTAATCCCGACATCTTCGGCGAGCGCCGCCAAAGACAGTCCTTCATATCCTTCAAGCGCAAACCGGCGTCTGGCAGCCTGTTCAATTCGCTGTTTCGTGGTCATGTGCGATCTACCCCTTTCATCTCCCCTCACTTTAACTAACGAACGGTAGGTAGTCAAACTTCCGGATTGAGTTTTTGTACGGACAACGCCAAAATGAGAAGAGACCGTCAGAGGAAGGGAGGAATGATTGTATGATCGAACAGTTTAGTTTCACCTTGCCGACCGAGACGATGCGCGGCCGAAAACGAATCGTCCGCGTCTACCGCCCTGACTTCGCTCGTACCGACGAGGCGTTGCCCGTGCTCTATATGCATGACGGCCAAAACGTCTTCGACGGCAAGACCGCGACAATCGGGGAAGGTTGGGCGATTGACCGCCATCTCGACGATTTGCAACTACCGCTCATGGTCGTCGCCATCGCAAGCGCCCCCGATTGGCTCGACCGCTATGACGAGTACTCGTTCTATGAAGACGAGATGCTTTATAAACGCATCGGGCCCGAGCTCGCTAAGACCCGGCCGACACTTGGCGGCAAGGGGCGTCTCTATGCCGACTGGCTCATGTTGGAGCTGAAGCCGTGGATTGACGCACGCTACGCGACCAACCCGGATGACGTCGGCGTGATAGGTAGCTCGATGGGCGGCGTCATCTCGCTCTATATGATGGCGACGTATCCGGCAATCCGTCGTGTCGGTTCACTGTCGACGGCCGCCTGGGCCAACCTCGACTCGCTCATTCGTGAACTGAAACAAACTGACCTGTCCGCCCGGCTCTATATGGATATCGGCACGAACGAAACGAGCGGACCGATCACGCCCGAGGACTACTTATACACGAATGCGAAACTCGTCGAGACGATCGCTCGGACCGGCATCGCCTTCCGCTATGAAGTCGAGCCTGGGGCGGTCCACAACGAGATTGCATGGCGACGTCGGTTGCCGAACGCGCTCGCATTTCTGTATGAACTCTCATGACATGAAAAGACGCAAAGGCGGTCGCCTTTGCGTCTTTACTTATTGTTTTCTATTAGATGACCCAGTTCCCATCACGCATGATGGCTTCGCGTGTCCCGTCCTCGAGCTCACCGTCGATATTCATTTCGGCCGAGCCGATCATGAAGTCGACGTGTGTCATCGAGTCGTTCGCACCATTCTCAGCGAGTTCTTCGGCCGACATCGCCGGTCCGCCTTCGAGGCACGTCGAGTAGGCACGACCGAGCGCCAAGTGGCACGAGGCGTTCTCATCGAACAACGTGTTGTAGAAGAGGAGTCCTGAGTTTGAGATCGGCGAATCGTCCGGCACGAGTGCGACTTCTCCGATGCGGCGTGCCCCTTCATCAAGGTTCAACAGTTCATCGAGTGCCGCCTGCCCTTGTTTCGCTTCCGCTTTCACGACTTTTCCGCCTTCGAACCAAAGCGTGAACCCGTCGATCAAGTTTCCGCTGTAGCTGAGCGGCTTCGTGCTCGACACGTGTCCTTCGACCGCATCTTTATCGGCGAGCGTAAACACTTCCTCCGTCGGCATGTTGGCGATGAAGTCGACGCCGTCCAGGTTCGGACCGCCGCCGCCGAGGAAGACGTGCTTCTTCGGAAGACCGATCGTCAATTCCGTGCCTGGTGCTTTGTAGTGAAGTTTCGCGTATTTCTTGTCCGTCAACAGCTGCGCCCGCGAGCGCAACGCTTGATCGTGTTCGTCCCAGGCGGCAACGACATCGTCTTGGTCCATTCGTGTCGCTGCGAAAATCGCTCTCCACAGGGCTGGAACCGCATCTTCACGGTCTGGGAATACTTTTTTCGCCCACGCTTCAGAAGCACCGGCCACGATTGACCAGCTGACATTATCACTCATGACATACTTACGCCATTTCGCGAGCGCGACACCAGACGCCCGGTTCGAGTCGGCGATGCGTGATGATTCGACACCGTTTAGCGCGTCGGGATCGTCGCTGACGATCGACAAGAACGCCGTCTTCTCTTCCGCGAGTTGCTCGAATCGTGCTTTGAGCCACTCCGGGAACTCCTTGAACGCTTCATTCGGTGCGTTGAAGTAACGCACTTTCGTCGTCTCTTCATCGCTCCAGTTGACGTACACTTGTTTCGCCCCGGCCGCGTAGGCCGCTTTCACGATTTGACGGACGAGCGGTGCTTGGCTAATATCGGCTCGGACTTCGAGCTGTTGACCCGGTTGAATGTTGACACCTTTTTTGACGGCAAGCTCAGCATAACGGGCAAATTCTGCCTCGGTCGGTAAAGTTACAGTAGACATATGTACAGTTCCTCCTTTTTCACTTACACCTATCTTCTTAAATTTTCGGAAAAGTTGCAACCAAATCGCAAAAACGGGCATATTAGTAGATGTAGAGAGAAGGAGGAGAAAAACATGTCAGATTGGAAAACGACTTATTCACACTTTTTAAACAACGCCCAAACCGACTTCACCGAGAACGAACAGCTAGGTGACTTATTAGTCCAAGGAGAACTCGCCCTAGCAAAAGTCACGGTCGACGTCGCTTCAAACGAAATTAGCGACATCGAACGGGAAGAGGAGCTCACACTGTACTTCCAAATGAAACAACTGCTCAACATGCTACGCGCCGTCTACAACGCCCAGTTCGAGATGCAGCCCGACAAGCAACACGCCCTCGTCGCGGCCGTGCTCTATTTCGTCTCACCGTTCGACGCAATCCCGGACGACGCCCCGCTCGGACTGTTTGACGACGCTCAAGTCATCGACTACGTCCACGAACAGCTAGCAAGTGATATCGACCGCTTTCATAACGAGTTATAATCTTTCAAGACTTGAAATTAAGACTTCATCGGAGTACGCTTGCATGAGTTCATGCAAAGGAGGCGTATGGCGCCTTAGCCACTCATATGTACGCAAAATCACGTAAACGGATCGCTGTCGAGACAGTCCTTTTTATCATCGCCGGAACGATTCTACAATCTATCTTTGTCGGCCTGCTCCTAAAGCCGAATGAAATCGGGTCCGGCGGGATTGTCGGCATCACGCTCATCGTCAACGAGCTGTTCGGCACACCGATCGGACTCACCCAGTTGGTGCTAAACATCCCGCTCTTCATCATCGGGATCAAATATCTCGGGAGACGATTTATTCTCATGACAGGACTCGTCGTCGTCCTGTCATCGATTTTAATCGATGCGCTGCCTGTACTCATTCCACCGACGCCACTCGACGATCCGCTCGTCGCGTCCGTCTTCAGCGGGATCGTCTCGGGACTCGGTTTGGCACTTTTGTTATTTGCCGGGGCGTCGACAGGCGGACTCGATATTTTGGGGAAAGTCATCTTCATGAACAACCGCAACTTATCGCTCCCGAAAATCTTTTTGACCCAAGACCTCATCGTCTATATTCTCGTGTTCATCACGTTCGATATTAAAGCGGTCATGTACGCACTCGTCCTCAGTTTTGTCCGGTCGCGGACGCTGTTGACGATCCATCGCTTCTTCTCCGCCCAAAAACAGTGTTTCATCATCTGTAAAAAAGCGGACGAGATCAACTTGGTCATCAAACAGAACTTGAAGCGTGGGGTCACGATCATGGACGCGACCGGCGGCTATTCGAACGACGCGAAAAAAATGCTATACGTCGTCGTTCAAAACAATGAGATTCCAAAGTTGCGTCAAATCGTCTCAGACATTGATTCCGAGGCGTTCGTCACTGTCTCAGAAATCGACTCAATTGTCGGTAACTTTAAAGAACATTCGTATACACTTTGATCGACAGCACGATGCTGTCGATTTTTTTGTGTAATAAATACCCGAACGTTCCGATAATAAGAATGAGCCTCAGAGACATATACAGAAGGAGGTGCATAAGTTGTCTAGCCACACTTTGCGCCAATCAGTCCCCGCTCTTCTCGTCGGGACGTTTTTTATCGGTCTATTCGTTATCTTATTCAGCCCTTATGCGTTAAGGGAGACGAGCTTGTTCGTCTACTTTATGATCATCGCACTCGTCGCCACCGTGTTAAGCGGGAGTGCTATATTGCACCATCGCGGGATGCGCCGCTATATCTATCTTCTCATTAGCGCTGGCAACGTCTGTTTCATCGCTTATTTGGTGGGACACCGCTTTACCACGGCGATGCCAATTGACATGATGCTGTTCATTCAAAACTTCTTTTATTTGATCATGGCCCTCATCGTCATCACCCAATCGATTGAAATTAGAACGTTGAAGTTGCGTACGTTTGATGTGTTCGCACTGCTCAGCTTTTTGATTGTCGGTGCGTTGCATATCTTCTTTTACACAAAGAACAACGGTCAATATGTCACGAATTTGAACGGCTTTGAAGAACAGATGGTGCTCATCAGCCTTTACATGGTGCTCGGTTTCTTATATTTGAATCGCATCGTGACATCCGGGCAAGGCTTCCGCGTGATGCTCCTCATCGGGATTCTCGGTTTTACAACCGCCTCGATCATCAATGAGCTGCAGTTGTTCACCGGTATCGGCCATGAGCTCCTCCATTTGCTTCAAGTAATCAGTATTCTCATCATTTCAATCAGTTATTTGTTTGATGAATCGACAGAAGACGTCCTCGCTCATGATTCTGTGTTTGATTACGTCATCTACAGTACGATTGTCATGTTGTACATGCTCGCCTCGGATCGACTGCTCGGCACCTCGATCATCGACTCGATGATTGCGAACGCGGTGTTGCTGCTCCTCATCCGTCAATTCGTTGTCGCCAAACAGAACGCACTCATTAGCCATCGGTTACATACCGTCAATACAGACCTCGAAGTCGCAGTCACGACGAAAGCCCACGAGCTCGAACTCCGTGAACAACAGTACCGCTCGCTGTTCGCGTATCACGCAGAGCCCATCTTTTTGTTCGACCTTGACGGTGAAGTGTTGTCCGTCAACGAAGCAGGGAGCTCTGTCCTCGGTCACGACACCGAGACGCTCATCGGATCAAATATTTTAGACATCATCGAACAAACGGATCGATCCGCCTATACGAACGTGTTACGTGACCTTACGAACGGACGTCCGCAAACATTAGACGTCAATGTCGTGACAGAAGATGGTTCGGCACGCGTTTGGCAATTGATGAACATCCCGATGATCATTGACGGGGAAGTCGAAGGCATCTATGCCATCGTCAAAGACATCACGCAAATGATCGTCCAGCAAGAACAGATCATGTACCAGGCTAACCACGATAGCTTGACCGGGCTGCATAACCGTTACGCGCTGCAAGAACAGATTGAACGCCTGATCGCGGACGGCCGCTCGTTCACACTCATGTTCTCCGACCTCGACGGGTTCAAAGAAATCAACGACCAGTTCGGCCATCATATGGGTGATCAGTTGCTACAGCACATCGGTAAACGTCTACGCAGCGCCTTGTTGCCAAACGAATATGCCGGACGACTTGGAGGCGATGAATTCATCGTCGTCGCCGAACACAATGATGATGAAATTCTCGTTGAACGTTTACGTCGTCTCGTTTATCGTCCTCCTTATTTCATGGCCGGGAACCTCGTAGAAATTCATGCTTCAATCGGAATCGTCCGTTATCCGGAGCACGGCACGACGCTGAAGCACCTCTTATCAAACGCCGATTTGGCCATGTATAAGGCAAAAGACAAAGGACGCGATGAGACCGTCATCTTCGCTCCTGCGCTTCGCGTCGACAAGGAAGAACGAAAATTGTTGATGGAAGGACTTGATATGGCACTCGAGAAAGGTGAGATCTCACTTTATCTCCAGCCACAGGTCGATGCCTCGACGAAGGCGATCATCGGCGCCGAGGCACTCATGCGTTGGCAACGCGACGGCAAGTTCATCCCGCCGAGCGAATTCATTCCGATCGCCGAAGAGACCGGTCATATTCATGACCTCGGTCGTTGGATGATTCATGAGACGTTCCAACTGATGTACGCGTTTGAACAAGGCGACATCGATTTGCCGAAACTATCGGTCAACTTGTCGGTCCGGCAATTGTTCGATGAACACTTGATCGATTATTTGACGACGTTGTTCGAACGCTTCCCGATCGAACCGAGCCGCTTGAACTTCGAGTTGACCGAAACGGTCGCGGCGCACCAGTCGGACCGCGTCTTAAATCGAATTCTCGAGTTGAAGGCACTCGGCATCAAACTATCGATCGACGATTTCGGGACCGGCTACAGCTCACTCGCCTATCTCGTCCGCTATCCGATTGACGAGTTAAAGATCCCGCGGGAGTTCACGATGCAGCTAGAAGAAAATCGCGAGTATCAAACCGTGACCGCGACCATCGTCGCCATGGCACGACAACTTGGGATGGCTCTCGTCGCTGAAGGCGTCGAGACCGAATACCAAGAGACGTTCCTTCGGCGGATCGGTTGCAATTCGATGCAAGGGTATCGTTACGCGAAACCGATGCCGCTCGACGAGTTCGTCATCTATTACATGAAACAAAACGCTTGAACAGACAAACGCCTCGGATCCACTTACGGATCCGAGGCGTTGCTTATTTCATTTCATAGATTTTGACTTCGCCTGGCATCAAATCGACCCAAAGGTCCCAGTTGTCGTCGAACGAATGCTCGGCGTACGGCCATGAGTTCGGTGAGTACACCATCTCGGCGAACCGACTCGCGTTCCAGTTCCGGCGACGCACCCCATCGAGCGGCACCTTCCCTCGCAGGTGCTCTTGCATATTCGTGTTGGCGACGATGAGCAACGTCTCGTTCGTATCTGCCCGTAACCAAGACAGACCGATGAACGGCGCTCCCATATCCGTCATCGTGAGCGGTTCGAAGTGACTCGGGTCGACGAGAACATCGAGCCAACGGCGGCGAACTTCCGCCACTTGATGCATGAGTTCGACCATTTCAGTCCGCTCGGGATGATCCCAATGGAACTGATACGCGTCGAAGAAAGCCAGTTTCCCGAAATATGGATCGGTCGGGAACAACTGATACGCCTCTTCCGGTCGGCAATCGAGACCGGTATTCATCGGCTGCGTCTCATACAGTTCAAGCCCCGAGTTCGTCAATGGCACCCCGTTCGGCATGAAGCCGTTCAGTACGGTGAGCAAGCGACTCGCCTGGCGTCCGCCGTCTCGTGTCGCAATCCGGCGTGTATCGGCTGTCTCACCAGCCGCAAATACCGGCAACGGCAAGAAACGTGAGTCGTAGATGAATTGATGGGTGTCATGCGTGTCAAAACGCGGCTCTTTATAGAATCCGTATCCGATGATCATATTGTAGCCGGCGTCACGCGCCGCCCAAGCCCCGACTTCGATCAGTTCTTCGGCGATGAAACTGAAGTTCGAATCGAGTTGACGCGGCTCTGTCAAAATGCGCTGGGCGAGATCGACCGGCAAAGCGTGTCCCATGTCGATTCGGGCACCATCAATCCCATATTCGCGTTGATAATGCGGGATGATGTCGGCTAACATCGCCCAAAGCGGCTCGTTGATCTCGTCACCCCGGAACTGGTTCGACTTGATCGAGTCGAACAAAATATACGGTGCCAGACTCGCCTCGCCGACATAAGGTGCAGCTGCTGTCGGGTGGTCGAGGAACAGGCGGAAGTATGTGACGTCCGACCACGGCGGTTGCGGATCGTTGATACAGTCCGAGAACGCCGGAGCGGTCGTCAAACCGAACTCACGCTCGATGACGGCAAGTAAGTTTTCCTCTGGATGTTCGACCAAGTAGGCTTTCACCGTCTCCCACTTGGCAGCATCGACGAGATTAGGCGCCATCGAGAAGCGGCGGAGATGATGCCAAACGTCCTCAGATCCATAGATCATCGGCAGGAATGCATACTCAGGCTTCACGTTTTCTCCAATTCCCGGGACGTGAGGCGGGTGATAGTAAGCGAGTTCCGCAACCGGGATCCAGTAGAACCATTCCGGATTTTCTAAAATGAGACGGTTATCGCGGGCGCATGTGCGAGGAATGACATCGATGACGACACGAATGCCCACCATATGACACGCCTCGACGAAAGCGGCGAACTCTTCCTCGACCGTCAACCCGTCCCCTGTCAATGTCTCTTTTAGTTCTTCGTCGATGGCAAAGAAATCTTGGACAGCGTATGGGGAACCGAACTCACCTTTCTTATTTTTATGACTGTGCTGCGAGATCGGCAATAAAAATAACGTGTCGATCCCCATGTATAACAAGTGCGGCAACAGAGCCAGCGTTTTCACGAACGTGCCGGTATCTTTCATGCCTTGAGAGTTGTCCATCTCGACGTAGCCTGACCCGTCATGGTCCCACGACGTCGAGGTCCGGACTTGCATCGAGTAAACCGAGGAGCGCTTAATCCAGTCTCCCCCTGTCTCGAGGTGCCCGTCCGCTTGTGCGATCGACTGACGATAATCACGCCCGTTGACAGCGTGCGGAAGAATGCCTCGTTCAATCGTATCGATTAAAAAGTCGTACGGGTTCACCCGCTCGACACCGTCGCGCACGGGTTCTGCCGGAAATCGCATCCGGTTCCACAAGGTCGGGATTTCATATTGAAGGTTGGTCCGTTTTGTTTTTAAGACCTGATGTAACTTTTTTAACGACGAGTTCTCTGGCATATTTACTCTCCTTATGAATGAAATCATTCCATCGTCTATTGTAAGCGATAACAAGAAACGTCATAATTATATATTTAACTCTTTACCCGGTTTTTCCTTTCCCAAAAAAATATTTTATGCTGAAACCCGAAAAATATTGTACGATTGTCTTCATAAGGAGGGATGAACATGTCCCAACGAAAGTGCCTGTTGCTACTCGCCGCATTGTCAGTGTTAATCGTCCTCGTCATCGCCAGTTTCATCGTTCAACTGCGAAACACGACTGACCAGATCGATACCATTCACGAGCAACGCTTCGATTCATATGAAGCAATTGAAGACATCATGTACTACAATATCGAACGTGCCAACGCCATCCGCGGTCTCCTCGCCTATGAAGACCGCCGCTTTTTAGAAGCCTATTACAGCATGTCCCAACGTGCGAAAGAATTGAAGGAATCTATCAAGAATGATCGGAGAACGCCAAGTTCATTTCTCGACTTACTGCATCGGGACGGCATTTGGGAACAAGAAGCCGACCTCGTCCTCGTCATGTACGAGAGCGGTGACATCGAACAGGCGACATCGACGGCAGAGTCAATGACCGATCAACGGCAGACGATACTAGAAGATTTAAGAGCTTTGAAACAGATGCAATACAACGATATCCGGAAAGAGCTCGTATCCACTCAAAATCAAATCGATATCGTCATTCAAGCACTGTACTCAATCGTTTTCTTACTCGTAGCGACTATCATCATCCTCGTGTTCATGATTTTCAAAACACGTCAAAAAAAGACCGATCACAACTGATCGGTCTCAAGCATTCACCAAACTTCAAGCTCGCTTGAAGTTTTTTTAGTTGGAACGGATCAAGCGAGTCGCGTTGCCGATGGCAAGCAACGCGACGCCGACGTCTGCGAACACAGCTTCCCACATCGATGCGAGTCCGAGCACGCCGAGCAGGAGGAACAGCGCCTTCATCCCGAATGCGAGGACAATATTTTGCCACACGATCCGCTTCGTCCGCTGACTTAGCTCAATCGCCGCAACGACATCGCTCGGTGCGTCATTCATGAGCACGAGGTCTGCCGCCGTCACTGCGGCATCGCTCCCGATTCCACCCATGACGAGTCCGACGTCCGCACGGGCTAGCGCTGCCGCATCGTTCAAACCGTCGCCTACGAACGCGACTTTCCCTCGCGCGGCCAACTTCTCCACTTCCTCGACTTTCTGATGGGGAAGTAACTCACTTTTCACTTCATCGATTCCGATTTTCAAACCGACCGACGTCGCAACTTCATCCCGGTCCCCTGTCAACATGACCGTGTGGTAGCCGAGACGTTTTAGCGCGGCAACGGCTGCTGCGGCATCCTCTTTCACCGTATCCATCAGTTCAATCCGCCCGAGCCAGCGGTCATTTCTCATGACGTGGACGCTTGTGCCCATTTGTTCATCTTGAATCGAATGTCCTAACTTCCTCATGAAACGGGCACTTCCGACATAGATTGTATCCGTGCTATCTGTCGCTGTCAGACCGTAGCCCGGGTCTTCGGTAATATTCGCAAACGCGATCGTCTTGCTCGCCTTCGCGACGATTGCTTTTGCCAGCGGATGTGTCGATGCCATCTCAACACGGGCAGCGAGCGTTAACAACTCCGCTTCCGTCACGTCTCCGCTCGTCGTCACGTCCGTCACTTCAAAGCGACCGGTCGTGAGCGTTCCCGTCTTGTCAAAGATGACCGTCTTCACTTCGGCGAGCACGTCTAAATACTCGCCGCCTTTGACCAAAACCCCTCGTTTAGAACCAGCCCCGATCCCGCCGAAATAACCTAACGGAATTGAAATGACGAGTGCGCATGGGCAACTGATGACGAGGAAAATTAAGGCGCGATACACCCACTCCTCTAAATTCCCAACGAAAAGAGGTGGGATGAACGCAACGATTGCTGCTAAAACGACGACAATCGGCGTATACACTCTGGCTAAGCGTGTGATCATCTGCTCTGTCTTCGCTTTGTTCGAGCTTGCCTGTTCGACAAGCGCAATCATCTTTTGCAAGCTCGACTCCGTCGCTGATCGTTTGACGCGCACTTCAAGCCGCCCTTCTAAATTGACCATTCCGGCGAGCACTTCATCGTGCGGTCCGACTTGACGGGGAACCGATTCGCCCGTCAATGATGCCGTATCGAGTGAACTCGATCCGATCACGACGCTCCCGTCCATCGGAACTTGTTCGCCGGCACGGACGATGATGACCGAGCCAATTGCCACATCTTCGGGACGCCGTTCGAACTCACCGTCGGGACCGAGCACACGTGCCATCGTCGGTTTCATATTCAATAATGACTGGATCGACCGACGCGACGCATGGACGGCGCGTCTTTGGAAGTATTCACCGAGTTGATAAAATAGCATGACGGCGACCGCTTCCGGATATTCTCGAATTGCGAACGCTCCAATCGTCGCAATCGTCATTAAAAACTTCTCATCGAACCATTCGCGATGCCATACGTTTCGTGCTGCCGCATAGACGACATCATAGCCGGCGACCGCATAAGCAACCACATATAACGGCAGTGATTCAGTCAAGAGAGCGAGCACAAGCAGGCTGAGGGCGATACCAAAGCGCCACAACAAATGGTTAGGTGCTTGCTCGATTTGATCAGTTTTCACGAAATGCGCACCCGGTTCAATCCGCCCCATCGTCTCTTCAATTGAACGGAGCCCTGTTTCACGCTCGGCCGGATCAATCCATTCGATGATCATCCGGCTCGTCGCAAAGTCGATTTGACAGGATGCGACACCGGTCTGCTCCGAGACGCTTTTCTCGATCTTCGCCGCACAATTTGTACAAGTTATACCTTCGACTGGTAAGACGTCACGTGATTCCATCGCTCATCCTCCTACTTCATTCAAACGTTTATTTGAATATATCGTAACGCTGATTGGAAGAGAACACAATAAAAAAAGTGTCTACTGTGTTGTCGCAGTAGACACTTCTCAAAGACCTGATTGCTGTTCGGCACTATGCGCCATCGCGATTTCGACGAGAAGGCGAACGTGCTCGTCATCTAATGAGTAATAAACAACTTTCCCATCTTTACGATATTTTACGAGCCCTTGATCGAGGAGCGTCCGTAAATGATGCGACGCGGTCGCGGTCGAGTGTCCGATCACGGCGGCGATGTCACAGACACATAATTCTTGCTCGAGCGTCAGGACGTACAGCACTTTCAGTCTCGTCGGATCAGCGAACGCCTTAAACAACCGACTGACTCGGTTCGCATCCAATCGCACAAGTGCCTGTTGCAATACAGCCACGTCTTCACTTTGGATGGCGATTGTTTCGCATTGTGGTGCCTTCATCCGTGTCACCTCATTTCGTATAATTTCATTTTAGCAAATCCAAACAGAAAAATCTGTTATAGATTATAATTGACTTAAACACAACTGTTATAATACAATGAATACAACTTAACAAACGCACGCATACTTAAAGGAGGCGCTTTATATGAATGAATGGGCAAGCCGACTCGAATCGTCAGTCGAATTTTATCGGAAATTACCAGATAAGACGTGTCAAGAATGCGGACAACATATGGATGAGCAGTGTGAGTCTTATGAAAGCACATGCGCATCATGTGCTGAAAAGCTTCAACTCGCTGAACAATAAACAATCCCTCGGAGTTTCCGAGGGATTGTTTATTGTTCAAATTGGTAGCCGAGGTAGGCGGCAATTAAACCGAAGACATACGTCGCGAATAAGTATAAACCAAAGCGAAGCCAATCTTTCGTCACGAACCGCATCACTTCGAGTTTGAACGTCGAGAACGTCGTGAACGAACCGAGGAAGCCGACGCCGATTCCGAGTCCCACCATCGAAGGTACAGGGGCCGCATACAAATATCCGAGCCAAAACGATCCGGTCACGTTCACGAACAAAGTCGCCCAAGGAAAGACCGACGTCGTCCATACTTTAACGAGCTGACCAATCCCGAAGCGGGCCATCGCCCCGAAAAAGGCACCGATCATCACTGTCACAATAGTCATCACGCCTCCCCCTTTCGCTTCACAAAACGCCGTAATCGTCTTCTTCCTAGCTTATAGCCTAACCACGAGCTGAACAGGCCGAGGACGATGCTCAGTGTCACATAGGTGAGCGCTCCGATCAGGTTCCCTGACTCAATCATCACAATCGTCTCGACACTGAACGTCGAGAACGTCGTGAACGAACCGATAAACCCTGTACCGAGCGCCGTAATGACCATCGGTGAGAGCCGTCCAGTTTGAAACAAGTAATGGGTGAGCCAACCGAGTAGAAAACTGCCGATCAAGTTGACGGTGAGCGTCCCTAGCGGAAATGTACCTGTAAACAACGTATGCATCCCTATACCGACCCCATACCTTGCTAGCGCTCCAAGCGCTCCTGCTAAACCAACGTAAACGTAGAGCACGACCGTTCCTCCTTACGAAAAGACACCTGCCGCGAAAACATCGCCCGGCAGGTGTCTGCATTTCTTCTCAAATTATAACAAGCCCTCTTGCATTATGAAATAGGAGTCGGTGCGAATACAGCCTCGATCGCCGTGAACGCCTCATCGAGTTCTTCTTTCGTGATGACAAGCGGTGGCGCGAGTCGAATGACCGTCTCGTGCGTCTCCTTGCAGAGCAAGCCCCGCTCTTTAAGCGCCTCACAATAAGGACGAGCCGCTTCCGTCAACTCGATCCCGATGAATAGACCGCGGCCCCGGACTTCTTTAATGCGTGGGTTGTCGATTGACTTTAAACGGTCCATAAAGTACGTCCCGAGTTCGAGCGAACGCTCCGGAAGCTGTTCTTCTTCAAGCACCTCGAGCGCAGCGATCGATACCGCCGCCGCGAGCGGGTTCCCCCCGAACGTCGACCCGTGCGACCCTGGATTGAACACTTGGAGGACGCTTTCGTTAGCAGCCACACACGATACCGGGAAGACACCGCCACCGAGTGCTTTTCCGAGGATATACATATCGGGATCGACGCCTTCCCACTCGATCGCGAACCATTTTCCAGAGCGGCCAAGACCTGACTGAATCTCGTCTGCGATGAACAACACGTTGTTCGCCTTACACAGTTCAGAAGCCCGCTTCAAGTAACCCGCCGGCGGGATGATGATACCCGCTTCCCCTTGAATCGGTTCAACGATGAACGCTGCCGTGTTCTCCGTGATCGCCGCCTCGAACGCGTCGATGTCTCCGTACGGCACGACTTTGAAGCCTGGGAGGAGCGGTCCGAAACCGCGCTGATAGTCCGCTTCTGTCGACATCGACACAGCCGCCATCGTCCGTCCATGGAAGTTGCCGGTGCAGACGATAATCTCGGCTTGCCCCGGAATTTGTTTGACCTCATAGGCCCAGCGCCGTGATGCCTTGACCGCGGTCTCGACCGCTTCGGCACCGGTGTTCATCGGTAACACCATTTCTTTATTTGTAAGCGCTGCCACTTTTTTGTAGAAGCGACCTAGCTGATCATTGTAGAAAGCACGTGACGTCAACGTGATCTTGTCGGCCTGATCTTTTAACGCTTGAATGATTTTCGGATGACAATGCCCCTGGTTGAGAGCCGAATACGCACTCAACATATCCATGTAACGATTTCCTTCCGGGTCCGTCACCCAAATCCCCTTCGCCTCCGAGATGACGATTGGAAGCGGATGATAATTGTGCGCCCCGAACTTCTCTGTCAATTCAATCACTTCTTGTGTTTTTGACATTTGATTTCCCCCTTATGAAAAAAACTACCTTACTCCTTCAGTATATGATGACTGTCTTTCTTTTGACAACGACGAGCTTGCCCGTTCCTTGAGTTGGGAAAATAAGGTACACTGAACGTATAGTACGACTTATTTGATGCAGATTGGAGGAATTTGTATGGCTTCATTGCGTGATTTGCCGATTGATACGTTCATCGATGCCCTATCGATCCCATGCTGTTACATCGATTTTGACGGCACCGTCCTCCTTTGGAACGAACAAGCAGAGACGCTGTTCGGTTGGGAGCGTGACGAGTTACTACACCACGCACTACCCGTCGTCCAACATTTAGAACAGGCGCTTGAAACGTGGTCACCATTGCTCCTTCAATATCCATTCTCAACGACGGCGTTGACGGCGTTTAAACATAAAAACGGCTCGGTCGTCTATGCGACCGCTTACTTACAAACTTTTTCAATCAACGACATCAACGGCTATTTTTTAGCCTTCCTACCGAAAGGCTTCGGTCCGCTCATCAGCAGCGAGCAGTTCAACCTGCTCCACCACTTCCAAGCGATGATCGAGCATTCGACTTATTATTTGGCAGCCAACGCTCGTGGCGAGATCACCGAGATCAATCCGCTGTTGTGCGACTTGATCGGGGCACCTGACCAACAATTCATCGGTCGTAACTGGTTCGAGCTCATTCACCCCTCTTTTGAAGATGATCCGCTTGCGGGTGTGGTACGTCAAGCGCTCACGACCGATCAAATTTGGAACGGCGAGATGCCGATTCGGTCGCAACGACATGTGACAAACATCTGCTGGCTCAACTTGACGATTGTACCGATTTTAAGTGAAGACGGCGAAATCGCCCAGTACACGGCGTTTGGTTTCGACGTGTCTGATAAGAAACGTCTCGAACAAGAAGTGAACTACCTCGCCTATCACAACGATTTGACCGGGCTGTTAAATAAAAAAGGGCTCTTGCGCCAATATGCGCACTCACTTACTGACGTGAAAGAACATAACGGGTTGTTGCACGTCGCCCTCTTCGATATCGATCGGTTCAAAATTATTAACGAGTCGTTCGGTTCACGCGTCGGCAATGAACTGTTGCTCCAAATTAAAGACCGGGCTGAACGCTTCCTGCCCCAGTCGAGTGTCATGTTCCATCCTTCGGGCGGCTTGTACGGCATTCTTTTCTTTGAACAATCAAAAGAAGAAGTGTTCCAGCTGCTTCGTCAACTGCAACACGAACTGCAACGACCGTTCCGGATTTACCACCATTCGATCATGTTATCGATCTCGATCGGTTGCGTGTTCTACCCGTCGGCCACTAATTCGTTGGACGAGCTGTACACCCGGGCCGAGAGCGCTTTGTTCAAAGGCAAGCGCATCGGTGTCGGGACGATCCAATTCGTCACGAAAGACATGGACGATGCGTTCTCAAGACAAATCCATATCGAAAAAGCGCTGTACCAAGCGCTCGAAGAAAAACATTTTTATCTCGAATACCAACCGAAGTTCGACTTGAAAACGGATAAGCTGATTGGATTTGAGGCGTTACTGCGCTGGCATCACGACCAACTCGGGCAAATCCCGCCTTCGGAGTTCATCCCGCTCGCTGAAGAGATGGCGCTGATCGTCCCGATCAACAACTGGGTCATTCTTGAGGCCACCAAGCAACTGAAAGTGTGGCAACCGCTCGTCAATCATCCTCTATCGATGGCGGTCAATATTTCGCCGAACCAGTTCCGCAGCGAGAGTTTCATCAACACGCTCCGAAACATCAAGCAACAACTCGACTTGAACCCGTCCGACGTCATCCTCGAGATCACGGAAAGTCTCGTCATGCAACAGACGGAGGAAACCATCGCTCGGATGAATCAAATCAAACGGCTCGATTACCGCCTGTCGATCGACGACTTTGGAACCGGCTTCTCGTCGCTTCAATACTTGAAATCGTTCCCGGTCGACGAGCTGAAGATCGACAAAGTGTTCCTCGACGACTGGTTGACGTCGAAGTCTCACTTACTCGACGTCATCGTCCATCTCGGTAAGAGTTTGAACCTTCACGTCGTCGCCGAAGGCGTCGAAGACCAAATCATGCTCGACCATTTAAAAGAGACCGATTGCGACTCGTTCCAAGGATTTTTATACGCCAAACCAATGCCACCCGACCAAGTCGTCCGGTTGCTCACGAATAACGAGACATAAAGAAGCACCGGTCGTCATCTCGACGACCGGTGCTTCTTTTGATTAGAGGCTAATGGCAGCCGTCCATAGTCCGTACACACCATAAGTCGCCGCGAGGATGATGACAGTCGCAATCGCATACTGAATCCCGCTTAGGAACTTCCGTCCTTGCTCCCGTTCTGCGAGCATGAAAACGAAGATTCCCGGCGCATACAAAATCATTGCGATGAGCATGTATTCAATCCCGGATGCGTAGAGTAACCATGCCGCGTAGAGCGAGGCGACACTCGAAACGAGGACCATTTTCCGAACACCAGTCCGCCGTGCCTCTTTCCAGCCGAACAAGGCCGAGAATAAGTAAGGCACGAGCGCGGCGATACCGGCGATGCTCGAGAGCACCAAGTACGTCTGTTCCGAGAACAAGGCGATGACCGTGACTGCTTGCGTGAACGCTTGCGTGATGAACAAGGCGCTCACCGGCGTATCATTTCGATTGAGCCGATTGAACAATTTCGGGAACACACCGTCCCGGCTCGCCACGTAGGAGATCTCCGTCGCCAATATCGTCCACCCGAGCAACGCCCCAGCGAGCGACACGAGCAGACCGATATTGATGATCGTCGCACCGACCGGACCGACGACCGCTTCGAGCACGTACGCCATCGACGGTTCCGGGAGCGCCGTAAGTTGTTCTTGCGTCATGACGCCGAAGGAGAAGATTGAAATCATCATGTAAATCAACAGCGTCCCGATGAGGCCGATCACCGTCGCCCGCCCGACATCGCGCTTATTGCGCGCCCGCGACGATAAGACGACCGCGCCTTCAATGCCGACAAACGCCCAAAGCGTCACGAGCATCGTCGATTTCACTTGGGGAAACACGTGCGACCAACTGAACCCGGACTCTCCCCAAACATCGATTTGGAACGTCTCAATCTGGAACGCAAACAAAATGAGCACGATGAACAAGAAGATCGGGACGAGCTTCGCGATCGTCGTGACGATGTTCAAGAGCGCCGCCTCCTTCATCCCTCGAGAGATGAGCCAGAACAGCCCCCAGATGAAGAACGCGCTCATCACTAACCGGAACAATCGATGCTCTGCTGAAAAAATCGGGAAAAAGTAACTGAGCGTGCTAAAGATCAGCGTGATGTTCGCTACCGTCCCAATCCAAGCGGACATCCAATAACCCCAGCCGCTATTGAAGCCGACGAACTTCCCGAACCCTTCTTTGGCGTAGGCATAAATCCCACCCTCAAGTTCAGGACGTGAATCCGCCAAAAATTGGAATACGAACGCCAGCATAATCATACCGACCCCTGTGATGGTCCAGCCGATCATCACTGATCCGACCCCGGCACCTTGGGCCATCGCGCCTGGTAAGTTAAAAGCTCCTCCGCCAATCATCGTCCCGACGACCATGGCAGCGAGCCCGAAAAAGCCGATACCGGCTGATTGTGACTTCATTCAAAGACCTCCAAAATAATTAGCTGTAAACGAATAACTATGCGTAAATAATGTATAATCATCCGATGATTTTCTCATTCTACTGAATAAAGGAACGTTTAGATAGGTTGAACTGAACCCTGAATGATAGACACTTGATAAAAAGTGCTCATTCAGGGTTTTTTGTGTGCGGTCGAATCGATATAATGAACCTATTCATTCAGACGGGGGAACGCATCCATGAGTAAAATCATCT
>NZ_SJUW01000009.1:0-98148 GCF_004337105.1 Exiguobacterium sp. SH3S1
TACAATAGTGAACGCAAGCAATGGAACCTAAAAAAAATGACTCCGGAGCAATACCGGAGCCATCTGATCGCCGCATAAAAGACGACGCACTTTTTATTAAACTGTCCGAAAAACAGGGCTCAGTTCAGACTGCTCGGCGCTTTTTTTCAAGAAAGGATGAACTATATGCCGACAATCCTCGTCGTAGAAGACGATGCCAAAATTGCCAGACTGCTTGAACTTGAACTGATGCACGCCGGCTATCAAGTCGAGGTCACCCACGACGGACGTAGCGGGCTTGAACGAGCGCTCGCCGGGGGGATCGACTTGATGCTTTTAGACGTGATGCTTCCACAAATGAGCGGGCTCGAGGTCGTCCGTCGGGTGAAGGAAGAACAACCGTTGCTTCCGGTCTTGATGGTGACGGCGCGGGGCGACCGGTACGATAAAGTGAGTGGGCTCGACCTTGGGGCGGATGATTACATCACAAAGCCGTTCGAGATGGAGGAACTGCTTGCCCGGATCCGTGCATTTTTGCGGATGCGCCAGCACGTCCATGTCGATGCGACTGAACGTGTTTTGTCCTATGAGGGACTCACGGTCGACGTTAACCGGCATGAGGTGACGTGCGAGGGACAGAAAGTCGAGTTGACTCGTCGTGAATTCGATTTGATCGTCTATTTGCTCGAGCATCCGGAACGCGTGCTCACGCGCGACCAACTCGTCGAGCACGTCTGGGGTTTCGACTATTATGGGGACACGAACGTCGTCGACGTCTACGTGCGTTACTTACGGAAGAAACTCGGAGGTTCTTGGATTCAGACGGTACGAGGCGTCGGCTACATGCTGAAGCGTGGTGAGTGAGTATGAAATTACGGACGAAGATCGCCCTCGCGATGGCCGGGTTCATGCTGTTTTTGCTCATCACGTCGTTCGGGGTCGCCTGGGTCGTCTCGCGTCAGCAAATTGTCGACGCCCGCTATGACGTGCTCCGTCAAGCGCTCAGTCTGCTCGAGGAGGATGAGCGGAACCGTCAGGCCGTGCTGTCACTGCATGAGGACAGTATCGTCCTCGAGCGGCAGAGCAATGGCGATTGGGGCATCATCGGCGGACGAGCGGCAGACGGTTTGAGTTTTCCCATCAATTTTGGAGAGCCGGCACTGATCGATGACTGGTTCGTCATCGCTACGTCGAACGGTCTCAGTTTTGCCTTTCAAGACGCGGCGGTAAGTGAGACGTTACAGACGCTCGCGACGATCTTCCTCATCATTTTCCTGATCGCGGTGGCGATGACGTTCGTCGGCAGTTTATGGATCGTGCGCCAAGGACTCGATCCGCTCCGGCGGCTCGAGATGACGATGGGCCGGATCACGGAGTCGGGGACGCTCGAGACGATTGACGTCGGTCCGAATCAAGATGAGGTGTCGACGCTCGCGACCGGATTCAATCAGATGATTGCCCGTGTCGAAGGGTCGATGGAGCAACAACGCCGTTTCGTCGCGGATGTTTCACATGAACTCAAAACCCCGCTCACCGTCATCGAAGGGTACGCCAAGTTGCTCAGACGTTGGGGTCAACATGACCCCGTCGTGCGCGACGAGGCGATCGACCATATTTTGACCGAGTCGAGACAGATGCGGGAGGACTTGATTGAACCGATGCTCGAACTGAGTCGCTTCGCTGCTTTAGAGGACATCGAAGTCGAACAGATCGATTTGAGCGACCTCGCGCTCCAACTCGAGGAACGATTCGAACGGTCGCACGGAAACCACGTCCCGATCGAAGCGGCAGGGAGTTGGACGGGACATCGCGACTCGTTGCAACGATTGATTGTCATCTTCATCGATAACAGCTTGAAGTACGCGACCGACACGAGCGTGACGATGACACCAAATCGGATTGAGGTGCGCGACCATGGGACGACTCTGACCGAGGAGGCGCGTGCGCGGTTGTTCGACCGGTTCTATCGGCTTGATGAAGCGCGCGACCGGAGCGGCAGCGGTCTCGGGCTGGCCATCGCCAAAGAAGTCGCCGATTTGAACGGCTGGAAGGTTGGAAGTTACGCGAACGCGCCGGACGGGAGCGTATTCTTCGTCACGAAATGAGGAAAGTTTCTCAGGCACTCATCATTTTCTAATGAAATCCTCGTGGTGCTCTAACGTCAACGTTCTATGATGAAGGTGTAGAGACGGAACAGCACATGGAACGAGGAGGAAACATCATGAAATTACTTGGGTGGATTTTAGGGGTCGGCCTGGCCGTACTCGCTGTCGCGGGGATCGGGTTGTATATCGCGAACGACAAGACGGATACGGTCATCATCCCACGCGCCATTGATAGTGCCAATAGTGGAACCGACGACGCGAAAGACGACGCTGCGAAGGAAGCTGCCGCTACTTCCGAATCGAACTCATCTTCAAGTGACGTGCCCGTCCGTTCGGTCGACGATGACGACTATGAACTATACGGGACGCTCGTCAGCTTGTCAGATCAGGACGTGACGATCAGCTTCAGCGGAAAAGAATCGACGTACCCACTTGCGGCACGCCACGAGATTGATGACGACACCCCGAAAGCCGGTGACCGTGTCAAACTCGAGTTCAATCAAAACAATGAAGTGAAAGAAGTCGACCGGGAGAGCGACGACTTCGATATTTACGGTAGTTTCGTCAGCCTCTCAGCTCGAGACGTCGTCATTGAGCGTGACGGGAAGCAAGTGACGTACCCACTCGCCGCGCGCTATGAAGTCGATGATGAGATGCCAACAGCCGGTGATCGCGTCAAACTTGAATTGAACATGCAAGAGCAAGTCAAAGAGATCGAACGTGATGATGACCGTGACAGCGCAGACGATAGCGTTGATAGTGACGACGGTCGTGATGACGACAATTGATGAACGAACGGGTGCCCGCTGGAGGCACCCGTTTTTGATTCGTAATATTTCTGCAAACATAATCGATTCGTATCTTATGATATGATGGAGAGGGAATTTATGTCGATATAACATAATACAGATAACGACGATGTAGGGAGAGGGGAGACGAGTGATGAGACTGAGTTGGACTGCCCTGCTCGCCCTCTGTTACCTCAGCGGCTGCGGGTCAAAAGAAGAAATGAACGCCCTCGCGTTACGCCCGCTCGAAGCATACGCGACGAATCAAGATGAGCAGGTTCGCGTTTTACCGGAAACAGAGAAGCGACTGCTGGCGTATTGTCGACAACAAACGACGGAACGGCTCCCGTCACGCCGGGGCGAGGTGGCTGAAGTGACGTTCCGTCATCCGCTTTATGCAGAGCTCGGTAGCCAGACGATTAAGTATTGGGTGAGCGGCGACGACCGTTATTTGTCTTGTGCGAACAGCCACGAACAAATCGAGCGGACGTTCCAAATCGAACCCGTCCACGAATTCGAATCGCTCGTCTCGAGTGAACTAGTCGAGGTCGACGTCGGAGAGACGGTCACGTTTTATCCGGAGCCTGATGTCGCAAAAATTGTCAACTTGTTCCGGATCAATCAAGCGCATGAAACAATCGTCCCGGGATCGACATTCCGCTATCAGACGCCGGACAGCGGTTCGTTGTACGTGACGTATGAGGTGATGCGGAACGGACGGACGCTCGACCGGACGATCGAACCGGGGCTGTTCGTATTCGAGAGCGGGAAGAATGACGGATACGCTTTCCTTACGAAGTTAGCGGATGGTAGGGTCGCGCTACAGATGGGTACGGAATCGTCATGGGCCCGCACCGTTCTTCCGAGCGCCTTCACCGGAAAGTATGTATATACCGATTCGACAACTGATGCGTTCACGCTCGATCATTCAAAACGCCAACTGTTGAAACGAGTCGTGCTTTCTGAACAGCCGATTGAAGACGTAAGCGACGTCACCTCGCTCACATTGTCTAAACAATATGACGCGGTCATCGAAGTGTGGGGCAGTGTCAGACGGCCGATGACCACGAAGCTGATGAGTTCATCCGCTCGTTCGGTGAAGACGAAACTCGCCACGTACGAAACGAATGGGGAGACGTCATATCTCGATGGGCCGAATACGCAAGAGCTGTTCAAACTACTGACGCATGTGACAGGCGGAACCAAGTCAGAAGCAGCCGTCCAACACGGGACACTCTCCTTGTACGAACACTTGCAAGAGCAACATTTCGAGGTTTGGGTCGAGCCTGGGAATCAACGTGTCCACCTCATCGACCTGACGACGAAACAAACGTACGCCATCGACCTGATGCGGCTCGAGGAATTGTTGAATCGATCGATTCGATATAATAGCTGAACTAGATGTATTACCCGCTTTATGACAAGATTATGTCATGAAGCGGTTTTTTGTCGTCAAATTGACACTATATTTTGCTGGAAAACTATCCTATAATTTTTTTTGCGAAGGTTCAACATTACATACATGAATCCGATACATCTATAAAACACACAGCACTAACCTTCTCGTCATCAAATTATGAAGAAAAGGGGGAACGGAGAGACACATCTCAATTCAACCATCATTGTCCGTCACCAAGTTTTGTCAGTCATCAGGAGAGGAATAGGTATTGAAATTGAAAAAGTTTATTATGTCTCTAACGGTAGTGTTGTTAATTGTTAGTCTGAACATGTCAAAAACGGGGGCGCAAACGATGAACCCACTCGACGGTGTGAAGAACTATCAAGTGTATTATGGTCACCCGACCGAAACGATCATCAAAGATATGCAAAACTATGATCTCGTCATCATCGAGCCGCTTCATTATACAAAAGCTCAAGTTGAACAGATCAAGTCACGCGGTACGAAAGTACTCGGTTATATTAGTGTCATGGAAGTCGCGACGTGGAACACCGGTCTCATGTCAAAACTTCAGTCAGGTGATTTCTTCACGCGTAACGGACAACGTGTCCACTACCCGGAATGGGATTCTTACTTGACGAACATCGCTTCACCGCACTTCCAAGGGCTCTTGCTCACGGAAATCCAAAACCAAGTCATCGCTAAAGGGATCGATGGCGTGTTCATGGATACGGTCGGCGATATCGACAACGAACATTTGAACAACCCGACCGTGCTCAAGCAGCAACGTGACGGTCTCGTCAACTTCTTGAAAGAAGCGCGTGCCCGTTACGGCAGCATCGCTATGGTCCAAAACTGGGGCTTTGACACACTCGAAACGTCGACAGCACCTTACGTCGATGGCATCATGTGGGAGAGCTTCAACGCTGACACGATCAAAAGCGACGCCTGGTCACAAAACATGATCAAAAAACTTCAAGCAGTCGACACGAAACATTCGGTCAAAACGCTCACGATCTCGACGCGTCAAAGTGCGGAAAGCCACAAACTTGCCGCTGACTCGAAGTTTATCCACTTCCACGAAGCAGACGCTTACGTGAACTGGAACGCAGGTCTTGTGACACGGACGAAAGACACTGCACCAACTCCGGCACCTGTCGTAGTAGCACCGACGACAGAGACGTCAACAGCAACAAAACCGGAAGCGACGAAGCCAGCGACGGAAACGTCGACTGCGCCAAAACCGGAAGCGACGAAGCCAGCGACGGAAACGTCGACTGCGCCAAAACCGGAAGCGACGAAGCCAGTAACGGAAACGTCAACAGCAACAAAACCGGAAGCGACGAAGCCAGCGACGGAAACGTCGACTGCGCCAAAACCGGAAGCGACGAAGCCAGCGACAGAAACGTCGACTGCGCCAAAACCGGAAGCGACGAAGCCAGTAACGGAAACGTCGACTGCGCCAAAACCGACGACAGCGCCGACGAAGCCTGCTACATCGACGAGCACGACAACGAAACCAGTCGAGCAAAAAGATTCGAAGCAAGCTGAGCCAAAGCAGAAAACAAAAAAAGAACTGAAAAAAGAGAAAAAGAAAGCGAAGAAGCACGCGAAAAAACATGCTGCTAAGCATGCCAAGTTCGTAAAGCACGAAAAAGCTAAAGGCAACATGTGTGCAAAAGTAAAGCACAAGACAGCCGGCTTTTTGAACTTCTTCAAATTCTAATCTAGAAGGCAGATCAACCCCAAGGTGTCAAACTGGCCCTTGGGGTTTCGTCTGACCTCTTCAAAAACGGAAGTTGACCCTACCTTTCTAAGAGAAGTTGGGGTACAATGCTCGAGAGAGATTTAGAGAGGAGTGAAGCAAAATGGGAAAAGTACACGTTTATGATCACCCATTGATTCAGCACAAGATGACGATTATGCGCAAAGTAGAGACGGGGACGAAGCAGTTCCGTGAACTCGTAGAAGAGGTTTCTTCACTCATGGCATATGAAATTACACGCGACCTTCCGCTTACTGATGTGGAGATTGAGACACCGGTCTCGGTATCGACACAAAAGATGATTGCCGGCAAGAAATTGGGAATCGTCCCAATTTTACGGGCAGGCCTCGGCATGGTGGATGGCTTCCTCAAAATGATGCCGAACGTCAAAGTCGGTCACATCGGTCTTTACCGTGACCCGGAGACGCTCGAGCCGCACGAATACTATCTCAAGTTGCCGACAGATATTACCGAGCGTGACTTCATCGTCGTCGACCCGATGCTTGCGACCGGCGGATCTGCAGCTGATGCCATCGCAGCCCTCAAAAAACACGGCGCGAAGTCGATCAAACTCGCTTGTCTCTGCGCAGCACCAGAAGGCGTCGAACGCGTTCAAGCCGAGCACCCAGACGTTGAAATCTATCTCGCCGCACTCGACGAGAAGTTGAACGAACATGGCTACATCGTGCCAGGACTCGGTGATGCAGGTGACCGTTTGTTCGGAACAAAATAAGCAAGACGGAAGGAGGTTCCAGTCGGATCCTCCTTTTTTGTGCGCTCAATCTGTCAAAACCGATCCAAAATAGTTGAGAAAATCGAAGCAACAGCCGATAGTGAAGACAGAAGTGAATGTCATCTGTTGAAATGAGGAAGAGAACGACCATGAGGCCTAAACTGTCACTTTTGCAAGCCTACCTGTTGATTGCGTTATTAGCGCTGTTTTTGACGAGTCTATGGAGCTACAGCGCTTTCCAAAATATCGAGCGGCAGAACGAGCGTATCGTCGAAGAGGCGATCCCGATCGCGAACGCGGCGTCTGAACTGTTCGCGCTCCTGCTCGATCAAGAGTTATCGGTCCGTGGCTATACATATAATCAAGATATGTTGTCGCTCCGACAATATAATGAGACGAAGTATGCTCTTGCTGAGACGATTCAAGTCATCCACGAGCTTGACCACCGCCATCCGATTATGCAGGAAATCATTCAAGGAGAGGCGCTTCCGCTCATTAATGAGATGGAGATATTTTATGAGTCACAGCTTGACCTCGTCGGTGCGGGTAAAATTGTGGAAGCGAATTCGCGGCGCTATAGCGGGATCGATTACATCAATCAATTCCGAGACGTTGACGCCGACATCCGGGAAGACATCGACAAGATCATTCAAGAGGCGTCACAGCGAAGTGTCAGTGCCTCAAATTCGGCTACGTGGGTGATTGTCATCGTCGTCGCGATCGCCATCCTCTTGTTGCTCGCATTCGTGCACACGTTTCGGCTCGAGCGCAGCAAGCAGGCGCTGATTTATCGGTCGCTTCATGACGCCTTGACCGGCGTTTGGAATCGTCGTGCCTTCGATGAAAAGCTCGAGCGGCTTTGGGATGAGGCGGAAGAATCAGGTACGGACGTCGCGCTCCTCCTGCTCGATATCGATGCGTTCAAACTGTATAACGATACGTACGGTCATTTGGCGGGAGACGCCTGTCTCGAACGGGTCGCAAAAGCCGTGGATAAAGCGGTCGGGGAAAATGGGATGGTCGCCCGCTATGGCGGCGAGGAGTTCGCGGTGTTACTTCGGCCACACCATGCCCGTCAGTCAAAAGAAGTCGCGGAGCGGATTCGCCAAGCGGTTCTTAAGCTGAACATTCTGCACGAAGCGTATCAGCCGCTTCGTAAAGTGAGCGTCAGCATCGGCGTCGCAGAACACATCCCGGGACTGGACGTCGAGAAGTCTGATTTGATCGAGGCGGCTGACCGAGCGCTCTATCAGGCGAAGCAAAGCGGGCGCAACCGCGTTTCGATGGGGAAAGCGATGTAGGCCGTTCGATTCGAGGCGTCGAAAACGACGGAAGTGATCACCAAACGGACAGACAAAATCCCGCCCTTTTCGAGGGGCGGGATTTCTGTCTTTATTCTTCGATTAAACCTTCAGAGACGAGGAAATCACGAGCCACTTTCTCAGGACGTTGTTTTTCGACGTCGGCGAGGTAGTTCAACTCTTGCATGGTTTCATCCGTGATTTTTCCACTGAGTAAGTTCAATACGGTGGCGAGCTCAGGATGTTCTGTGAGCGTTTCTTCACTGACGATTGGTACGGCGTAGTAAGGCGGGAAAAACTTTTTATCGTCTTCAAGGACGACAAGTTCAAATCGCTTTAATAAACCGTCAGTCGAGAAGCTGTCGATGGCGTCACTCTCATCGTTCATAAGTGCCGTATAACGAAGTCCGCCATCAACGGGCTTCACGTCTTGGAAATTAAACGGATAAGCTTCTTTTAACCCGAGATAGCCGTCTTCCCGGTTCGAGAATTCGATCGTGGGACCGAAGATGAGCTCGTCACTCACTGCGGCGAGATCAGACACGGTAGTTAGATTATACTTGTCTACAGCTTCTTGTTTGACGGCGATAGCATACGTATTGTTGAAGCCGATTGGGTCGAGCGTACGAATGTCAAAACGTTCCTGGACCTGCGACTGGACTTTTTCGTAGACGACTTCTGGATCGTTCTCGACTTCTTGTTTTAAGACATCGACGTAGAGCGTGCCCGTGTACTCGATATACGTGTCAATCTCGCCGGTACGAAGCGCATTAAACGCAACTTGTGTGCCACCGAGATTGAGTTGACGTTTCACTTCGAGGTCGGTTTTGTCTTCAATTAAATCGGCGACCATATTGCCGAGAATTAGCTGTTCAGTATAGTTTTTCGAGCCGACGACAATCGTATCGTCTTCACGGGTGAAGGCGAAGATCGAAACGGCGAGAAGCACGATGAACGTTGTCGCAATTATGATGAGCGGTTTGTTCACGTTCTTTGCGGAACGATGCTTTTTTTTCTTCACGCGGCCGTCTGCAAGAACGATTCCGTTCGGGGCGACTTTATACTCAATACGACTGACGATGAAGTCGATCAAGAGCGCAAGTAGGCCGGCCGGAATCGCACCTGCTAGAATCTGGTTGTTGTCGACTGTCTGGATGCCTGCAAAGACAAGATACCCTAGACCGCCGGCTCCGACGAATGCCGAGATTGTCATGAGACCGACGGCTGTAACCGCTGAAATCCGAATCCCGGCCATGATAATCGGGAGTGCGAGCGGAAGTTGAATCTTGCTTAGGATTTGACGGTCAGTGAGACCGATTCCTTTAGCGGACTCGAGCGTGTCACCTGGAATACTCGACAAACCCGTGTACGTGTTCTTCACAATCGGGAGAAGTGAGTACAAGACGACCATGATGATGGCCGGGGTAGACCCGATCCCGATAAACGGAATGAGAAAACCGAGCAGGGCGAGACTCGGTACAGCCTGGACGACACTCGTCAGACCGAGAACCGGTTTAGCGAATCGCGGCATCCGTAAAATTAGAATACCGAGCGGTACGCCAATGATTACCGCAAGCGAGACGGCGAAGACGGTCAGTTGTAAGTGCTCAAAGAGCAATGTACCGATTTGGTCGGTGTTGCTCGCAAAGTAATTTAAAAATGATTGGATTGTATTCATAGCGTTTCCTCCTCTTGCATGAATTGCTCACTGAGGACGGAAAGCAAACTGCTGCGTGTGATGAGTCCATTTAGCGTCGCCCCGGTGACGACCGGAAGATAGCCTTGATCACTCGTGTTCATAACATCTAAAATGTCGAGCAATGAATCTTCGCTTGAGACGAAAGCATAGTTCACGTTCATGACTTCCTCGAGTCGTTTTGTCTTATCTTGGATCCCGTGGACGTCTTTCAATTTAATGAGACCTTGTAGAACCTGCTCCCGGTCTGTGATAAGCAAACTGTCGACTTTGCGTGAGCGCATGATTTCAATCGCCTGCAAGACAGTGCGTTTCCCGCTGATTGAGACTGGGTCGGTGATCATGATGTCTTTCGCTTTGATGAATTCAGGGCTGTTCCAAATCCGGTTTTTGCCAATGAATGATTCGACGTACGCATCTTTTGGATTACGAAGAATCTGTTCCGGTGTATCGAACTGGACGATTTCCCCGTCGCGCATGATACAAATACGATCAGCTAATTTGATCGCCTCATCCATATCGTGGGTGACGAACACAATCGTTTTCTTGACTTCCTCTTGCAGGTTGAACAGCTCTTCTTGGAGATCGCTACGTGTTACGGGGTCGAGGGCACTGAACGGCTCGTCCATCAAGATGACCTTGGGATCGTTCATGAGGGCGCGGACGAAACCGATGCGTTGTTGCTGACCACCGCTCAATTCACTCGGATAGCGATCGATGAACTGCTCGGGTTCGAGGCCGACCATTCGAAGCAGTTGCTCGGTTCGAGCGTCCATATCCTGTTCAGCTTGTCCTTCGAGGCTGGCAATCAGCTGGATATTCTCACGAATCGTCATGTGCGGGAATAGGCCCGTCTGTTGAATGACGTAGCCCATTTGGCGTCGTAGTTGAATCGGATCCATTTTCCGTGTGTCTTGACCGTCGACGATAATGGTTCCTTCCGTCGGCTCGACCAAGCGGTTAATCATTTTAAGCGACGTCGTTTTACCACAGCCGGAGGGGCCGATAAAGACGACGAGCTCTCCTTTGTTAATGGTGAGATTCATTTCCTTCAACACTGTTGTGTTTTTGAAGGACTTCATCACGTTTTTAAACTCAATCATGCATTCACCCTTTTCAATAATTATTTTTACATAACCTTATTTCCCCATTGTTGAAAGATTTTAAACGTTATTTCCAGAGAAAGTGTTTAACATTTTGTGAAACAGGGGAATATCCCTTGCGATTTAAACGGTGTTAAGAGCCAATCATAACACTTATAATGCGGGCGTCGGTTTATAAGTCGCGAAATTGATACATTTATTGATGGCACTTATATCTTGAACGTAGCCATTCCAACTGGTGCTAGCGTTGGGTTTTCAGCCGATGCGTGCTTGGGAATGGCGATGTGAGATTCATCACTGCAAAATTGTCGGAATCGCTCGACACGGCAAAAAGATAATCGGTATACTGATACAGGATAATGAAAACGATTTCAATACGAAATCAGCGTCCGTTTTAAAACCTTTTGTGAACGTGGGGCGGTTTACGTTGTATTTTCCAATACGCGGATGTATAACTGAACTATTCCTCATCTGATTCGGTTTGTGAAATATTATAAAGTCAACATTTTTATTTCACTGTTTTTTCACACTTATTTAAAATTTAGCGATTTTAATTTAGTTTGTGAAGTGCGTAAAAGCCTTGATATTACTCGGTTTAAAGCGCTTTTATAATTGTGAAATCAATTGACTTCTTATGCTATTTCCAGTACTCTGAACTTGTGTGACTTTTGATGGTCATGCGAGTGTAAATCGAAGAAGATGAAGTGCTGGCTGCCAGTTAGAAAGGGGGACTAGGATGACGAAAAAAGACAATCGTTACCTATCCTACGCCACGCTCGCCTCACAAATCTCGACCGCGCTCGCCGGACCGATCGTCATCGGTTATCTCGTCGGCCAATATGGAGCGAGACGTGAATTTTGGGGCACGTTTGGTTGGAATGTGTCGGTGTTTCTCGGAATGTTTATCGGGATCACCGCGCTCGTACTCACCCTTCGGAGTTTAATGACAGGAGAGGACGAATGAAGCTAGAACAAACGGAACTACAACAAGTGCAAGCAGACAGAAAAGCACAGCAAGAGTTGATGAAACGCTATACGAAGTGGTTTGTCGGATGGTTCGCCATTCTCCTCGTCGGAGCGCTCATCGTCCCTGTGTACAAACCGGTATTTCTCGGCTTGTTCCTGGGTGGGGTCGCCAGTCTGATCATTCTACATATGCAGAATCGCAGCGTCATTCGGATGTTTGACGTGATCGAACATGGGCGACGCCCGAAATCGCACGGGACTGTTTCAAGAATGGCAGTCGGTGCGTTAGCCGTGATAGTCGGTCTCTTCTATGAAGATCGAGTATCGCTGATTGCAGTGGTAACTGGTCTAATCGCCGGCCACATCATACAATTTGGCGAGTTCACACTTGCCCAGCTCAGCAGGAAAAGAGGTGAATACTAATGGGTCATGAGTTTCCCACATATTCTCTACAACTTGGAGACTATACGTTATATGGGAGCTGGACGAACGTCATTACGGTGCTAATCGCATCACTGCTCGTCTTTGCGTTCGCCGTTTGGGGAACACGACGCTTGGCCATGAAGCCGACAGGTAAGCAGAACTTGATGGAATTCTTCGCGGAATTCGTACGCGGGATTATCTCGAGTGCGATGGATTGGAAGACAGGAGGCCGCTTTATCGGGTTTGGGATGACGTTGATTTTGTTCATTCTGATTTCGAACTTGATGGGTCTGCCGTTCAACGTCATTTCCGGTCACTATCTATGGTTCAACTCACCGACGGCCGATCCTTACGTCACATTGGCATTGTCGACACTCGTCGTTGCAATGTCACACTATTACGGCGTGAAGCTACACGGTTTCAAGCACTATTCGGCGGAATTCGTGAAGCCGGTCTGGTTCTTATTGCCGATCAAGCTCATCGAGGAGTTCGCGAACACCTTGACGCTCGGTCTGCGTCTTTACGGTAACATCTTTGCCGGTGAAATCATGATTACCATCATCTTGGGACTCGCAATTACCGCACAAGGGGCACTTAACCCGCTTGGTGCTGTGTTCGCAATCCTGCCGATGATTTTATGGCAAGGTTTCTCAATCTTTATCGGGGTTATCCAATCCTACATTTTCCTGACGCTTGCAATGGTGTACATCGGGCATAAAGCTTCAGCCGAGCATTGATTCGGATAAGTTGGCCTCGCCAAAGCGTTGAACAAAAAAACTATTTACTTAACTTTTAGGAGGAACATACACAATGGAACAAATGAATCTTCTCGCAACAGCAATCGTTATCGGTCTCGGAGCACTCGCGGCTGGTATCGGTAACGGTCTCATCGTATACGGAACAGTACAAGGACAAGCACGTCAGCCAGAACTTAAAAACGAACTTCGTCAAACGATGTTCATCGGTATCGGTTTGGTTGAGGCCCTCCCGATCATCGGTGTGGCTGTCGGTTTCCTTCTCCTCAACTCTTGATTACGAGTTAACGAGAACAACAAACGGGGGAGCAAGTCTCCCTCACTTATTTAGTCAAGAGGAGGGTATGCATGGATACGATGATGATTGCAGCTGGTGCTGGTGGCGAAGGCCTCCGCATCCTGGATATGATCTTTACACTTTTCACATTCCTCGTACTCTTGGCCCTGTTGAAGAAATTTGCTTGGGGACCACTCCTTGGAATGATGAGACAGCGTGAAGAGTATGTAGCGAACGAAATCGAGCTTGCTGAAAAGAGCCGCAAAGACGCGGAGACATATGTCGTCGAACAACGTGACGCTTTAAGCGCCGCACGTACAGAATCAAAAGAGATGCTTGACTCAAGCCGTCGTCAAGCAGAAGCCGAACAAGCACGCTTGGTGGAGCAGGCGCGTTTGGAAGCCGAACAAATCAAGATCGAGGCTGGAAAAGCGATCGAGCGTGAGCGCGAGCTCGCGAAACAGTCGCTTCAAACCGAAGTCGTCACACAGGCGCTCTCGGCAGCACGCCACGTCCTTCAGTCAGACCTTAAAGGCGACGAAGTGAAACAACGTGCCCTCGTCACAGACTTCCTGTCTAAAGCGAAAGGCGCTAACTGATGAACATATCGTTAGCAAAACGCTATGCCAAAGCGCTCTTCGACTTAGCGCGGGAGCAAGGCACGCTCGACCAAGTCGAAGCGGAAGTGCGTCTGCTCGATGAAGTGCTCCACGCGACGCCTGAACTGGTGGATCTCTTAACGAATCCAGCAGTCAGCGACAGCGAGCTTGCACAGCTTTTAACACACAGCTTTGGTGATATGACAGAAATCGTGCTTAACACACTTCTCGTCATGGTCGAGAACGACCGTGCGAGCGAAGTTCGCGCGCTGCCGCGTTACGTCTTAGATTACATCAACGACTTCCGCGGCATCGCTGAAGGGTTCGTCATTAGTGCTTACCCGTTGTCGGCAGCAGAGCTGAAAGAAGTTGAACTCGTCTTCGGTCAGAAGATGAACAAGACGCTTCAATTGAAGAACGTCGTCGATGAACAGGTTATCGGTGGACTTCGCGTCCAGATCGGTTACACGACGTATGATGACACAATCGAAACTAAACTAACACGCCTTGAGCGTGAATTGTTGAATGCGTAAGAAATAGGGGTGAATTCAATGACGATCAAAGCTGAAGAAATCAGCGCCCTGCTAAAAGAGCGAATCGCTTCGTACGGTTCTGAAATCGAAGTTAGTGAGACAGGTACAGTCATTCAAGTAGGTGACGGTATCGCTCGTGCATTCGGACTCGATAACGTTATGGCAGGAGAACTCGTAGAGTTCTCAAACGGCATAATGGGCTTGGCGCAAAACTTAGAAGAAGGCAACGTCGGGATTATCATCCTCGGCGACTACAAAGGCATCAAAGAAGGCGACTCGGTTAAACGTACGGGCCGCATCATGGAAGTACCAGTCGGTGATGCGCTCCTCGGACGCGTCGTCAACCCGCTCGGACAACCGATCGACGGTCTTGGACCAATCGTGACGGACACATACAACCCGATCGAACGTAAAGCTTACGGCGTTATGGCCCGTAAGTCAGTTCACGAACCGCTCCAAACTGGGATCAAGGCGATTGACGCCCTCGTACCAATCGGTCGCGGTCAGCGTGAGCTCATCATCGGTGACCGTCAAACTGGTAAGACATCGGTCGCAATCGATGCGATCATCAACCAAAAAGAAGAAAACATGGTTTGTATCTACGTCGCAATCGGTCAGAAAGAATCAACTGTCCGTGGCGTAGTTGAGACGCTCCGTAAAAATGGTGCCCTCGATTACACAATCATCGTTTCGGCTTCGGCTTCACAGCCAGCCCCACTTCTTTACCTCGCGCCGTTTGCAGGGGTATCGATGGGTGAGTACTTCATGGACCGCGGACGACACGTCCTCGTCGTGTATGATGATCTCTCGAAACAAGCGGCAGCTTATCGTGAGCTCTCGCTGCTTCTCCGTCGTCCTCCAGGCCGCGAAGCCTACCCAGGTGACGTCTTCTACCTCCACTCACGCCTTCTTGAGCGTGCGGCGAAGTTGAACGACGAACTCGGTGGCGGCTCACTGACAGCTCTTCCGTTCATCGAGACACAAGCGTCGGATATCTCGGCTTACATCCCGACGAACGTTATCTCGATCACAGACGGTCAAATCTTCCTTCAGTCGGACCTCTTCTTCTCAGGGGTACGTCCCGCGATCAACGCCGGTCTCTCGGTATCGCGTGTAGGTGGTGCGGCTCAAGTGAAAGCGATGAAGAAAGTTGCCGGTACGCTCCGTCTTGACCTCGCGTCATACCGTGAGCTCGAGGCGTTCGCCCAGTTCGGGTCAGACCTCGACAAAGCGACACAAGCGAAGTTGAACCGTGGACAACGGACGGTTGAAGTCTTGAAGCAAGAATTGAACGCACCGCTCTCGGTCGACAAGCAAGTGTTCATCATCTACGCCCTCACGAAAGGTCATCTCGATGACGTCCCAGTCGAAGACATCCGTCGTTTCGAAAAAGACATGAACGCATGGCTCGACCAAAACCGTGCGGACCTCTGCCGTGAAATCCGTCAAACAGGAAACCTTCCTGCTGACGAGGCGATGGTCGATGCAATTGCGGAATTCAAAAAGACGTTCTCGCCATCGGTTTAATCCGGTGACGAGCGTCTATTAAGGTGGTGAATCGAAATGGCATCATTACGTGAGATCCAGATGCGGATCACCTCGACCCAAAGCACGAAGCAAATCACGAAAGCGATGAACATGGTGTCGGCCTCGAAATTGAACCGCGCTCAAGGGAGCAACGCCAACTTCAAGCCGTACATGACCAAGTTGCAAGAAGTCATCTCGTCGATTGCCGGCGGTACTTCAGGCGCAACACACCCGATGCTTCAAGTCCGTCCTGTCAAACGGACCGGCTACATCGTCATCACGTCGGACCGCGGACTTGCTGGTGGATACAACGCCAGCGTCCTTCGCGACGTGTACCGCGAGTTGAAAGCCAAACACGATTCGACAGACGAGTACCGTCTGTACGTGATCGGGAAGGTCGGCGTTCAGTTCTTCAAGACACGTAACATTCCGGTGTACAGTGCGATGACAGGACTTAACGACCAGCCAACATTCATTGAAGTCGCGGAGATCGTCAAACAGACGGTCGGCGCGTTCAGTGAAGGCGAGATCGATGAATTGAAGCTCTGCTTCAACTCGTTCATCTCTGTCATCAGCCAAGAAGTGAAGATGGATCGACTGCTTCCGCTTGGGAATATCGAACAGACCGCATCTAATGTGATGTATGAATACGAACCAGAAGAAGAAACGATCTTAGCAGCGCTCCTCCCGCGTTACGCGGAAGGGCTCATCTACGGCGCGCTTCTCGATGCGAAAGTATCGGAGCACGCGGCTCGGATGACGGCGATGGCGAACGCGACAGACAATGCGGATGATCTCATCCGCGGACTCAAGCTCAAGTTCAACCGCGCGCGCCAAGCGGCGATCACACAAGAAATCACAGAGATTGTCGGAGGTGCGGCTGCGCTTGAATAAGCGCACGCCCTCTAGATTGTAGGAGGCTAACACGATGAACGAATACGGCATGAAAGGCCGCGTAGTCGCAGTCATGGGCCCAGTTATCGACGTTAAGTTCGAGGACCACTTACCGAACATCTACAACGCCCTCAAAGTCACGTACGTGGCAGAGACGGCGCAAGATGTCAGTGTCGACTTGACGCTCGAGGTGGCGATTCACCTTGGGGATGACACGGTCCGTACGATTGCGATGGACTCAACGGACGGCGTTCGCCGCGGCATGGAAGTACTTGACTTAGGTTCACCGATTTCAGTACCAGTCGGAGAAGAGACGCTCGGTCGTGTCTTCAACGTACTTGGTAACCCAATCGACGATAAAGAATTTTCACCGACTGCACGTCGGGCACCGATTCACCGTCTCGCACCTACGTTCGATGAATTGTCGACAAATGTTGAGATCTTGGAAACAGGGATCAAAGTCGTCGACCTTCTCGCACCGTACATCAAAGGTGGTAAAATCGGCCTCTTCGGTGGTGCCGGTGTAGGTAAGACCGTCCTCATCCAGGAACTCATCAACAACATCGCGCAAGAGCACAGCGGGATTTCTGTATTCGCAGGAGTCGGTGAGCGTACGCGTGAAGGAAATGACTTGTTCCACGAGATGACGGAATCAGGCGTTATCAAGCAGACGGCGATGGTATTCGGTCAGATGAACGAGCCGCCGGGCGCGCGTCTACGCGTTGCCTTGACGGGTCTCACGATGGCAGAATACTTCCGCGATGAGCAAGGACAAGACGTTCTTCTCTTCGTCGATAACATCTTCCGTTTCACACAGGCAGGTTCTGAAGTATCGGCCCTTCTCGGTCGGATGCCATCTGCCGTAGGTTACCAGCCGACACTCGCGACGGAAATGGGTATGCTTCAAGAGCGGATCACGTCGACAGCTAAAGGATCGGTCACATCGATCCAAGCGGTTTACGTACCAGCCGATGACTATACTGACCCGGCTCCAGCGACAACGTTCGCCCACCTTGATGCAACGACCAACCTTGAGCGTCGTCTCTCGGAGATGGGGATCTACCCAGCCGTTGACCCGCTCGCATCGACTTCACGTGCTCTCTCGCCTGACATCGTCGGACCTGAGCACTATGAAATCGCGCGTAACGTCCAGCAGACGCTTCAGCGTTACAAAGAGCTTCAAGATATCATCGCGATCCTCGGTATGGACGAGTTGTCTGAAGACGATAAGCTCACGGTTCACCGTGCCCGTCGGATTCAGTTCTTCTTGTCACAAAACTTCCACGTGGCTGAGCAGTTCACTGGCCAACAAGGTTCGTACGTACCAGTTAAAGAGACAGTCCGTGGCTTCAAAGAGATCCTCGATGGTAAACACGATGATCTTCCAGAAGACGCATTCCGTCTCGTTGGTCCAATCGAAGACGTCATCGAAAAAGCGAAGACGTTGGTCTAAGACCTACACGGAAGGGGGAAACTAGACGATGAATACTCTTCACGTCAACGTCGTCACCCCGGATGGTGCAGCCTACGAGGGCGAGGCACGAATGGTCGTCGCCAAATCGGTGACAGGTGAACTCGGTATCTTGCCGAAACACATCCCGATGGTGACGCCACTCGACGTCTCGGTCCTTAAACTGCGCCACGAAGATGGTGGACGCACGCTGATCGCACTCAGCGGCGGTTTCATGGAAGTTCGTCCCGATATGGTGACGATCTTAGCTGAAACGGCCGAAATGGCGGATAAGATTGACTACGACCGCGCCTCTGCGGCGAAATTCCGCGCCGAACGTCGCCTTCAAGATTCGAAGATTTCGGATACTGAATTCCGACGTGCGGAGCTGGCGCTCAAGAAAGCTGTCAACCGCTTGAGCATTCGCGATATTAAAGAATGATGAGCATCCTCTCTCACGTTTAAGTGGGAGGGGATTTTTTTGTTCCTCAATTTTGAACTGGACGATTGAACCCGCTTCTGTCATTAAAACGTAGGTCGAAAGAATCAGGTTTTTCGCGTTCAAATAGTGGAACGAAAGAACGGGTTGTCCGATAATATAGGTGGGAACTATCAAAAAGGAGATAAATGGATGAAAGTTTACGTTGCGCGTCAACCGATCTTTGACCAGAAACTACGTGTCTGCGGCTACGAACTGTTGTATCGCCGCAGCGAGAAAAATATGTTCGAACACGTCGACGATGCGCTTGCGACCGCCGACGTGATCCATAACGCCTACCTCGTCTTTAATTTTCGGGAATTGACCGAAGGGACGCGGGCGTTCATCAACTTTCCACAGAACTTGATCGAAGGAGAAGTGCCTTCATTATTGCCGCGGCAATCACTCGTCATCGAAGTGCTTGAACACGTCGAACCGACCGAGAAAGTACTTGCCGCCCTGCGATCACTTCGTCGGAAAGGTTATACAATCGCATTAGATGATTTTGTCTTCGAAGAGAAATACCGCCCGTTGATCGGGCTTGCGGATATTATTAAAATCGATTATCAGGCGACACCGGTCGATCAACAGAAACGCTTGATCGATGCGCTCGGGCACCGGATTGAATTTCTTGCGGAAAAGATAGAGACGAAGCTTGAATATGATATTGCCAAAGATCTTGGCTATAAAATGTTCCAAGGTTATTTCTTCAGTCGCCCGACAGTCATTCACGGGGCGGAAGTCCATCCGCTCCGTAATACGCTCGTCGAGGTGCTGAAGGAGCTCGATAAACCAGAACCGAACTTCCGCCGCATCGCCGGGCAAATCGAACGAAGTGTCGATCTGTCCTACAAGATGCTCCGGTCGGTGAATACGGTCTATCAAAAGGGCCGCACGACGATTCAATCGATCGAACAAGCCGTTGCTCGCATCGGACTTAATGAGATGCGGCGTTGGTCGTATTTGATGTTGCTTCGGGAGATGCAGACGTCTGAATCGAAAGAGTTGATCAAGCAAAGCGTCATCCGTGGGAAGATGATGGAGTTGATTGCCGATGAGACAATTCCGGGAGTAGCTCCGTTTGATGCGTTCATCACCGGTATTTTCTCTTCACTCGACGTCATTTTGGACGAGACGATGCATTCATTGATCGCCGAGCTCCCCGTCGAACCGGTTGTCAAAGAGGCACTTCTTGGTAAGCCGAACAAGTTGCATGAACTGCTCGAATCGGTAAAAGCGTATGAGCAGTTAACTGTGCCAGTCGACGAGACGGCTCTAGATTGGTCTCGTTACTATATCGAAGCGATCCGCTGGGCGCTCGCACAGGACGGAAACAAGGAATAATGTTTGAAAATTTGGTGGGACGTTAATTACTGTAGTAAAGGCTATGCGCCGATGACGTCCTTTTTGTATGCGATTCATTTAAAGAGAGTGAGCTGATAGGATGAGACGATTCGATTGATCATCATCATGCTAAGTCTTTTTTTCTCTGTCGCAACGTGCTATGATTAAAAATGGTACAAAATTTCGAAAAAAGGGGAATTGAAGATGTTAAACACCGTTTTATCGCTCGTCATCTATGTCGTAGCGATTTACGTCGCTTGGTGGGCACTCATGCCAGTTAAATGGGAGAGTGTGCTCAACCAAGTGAGAAGTCCGCAAGCCGCTGTCTTGCGTGTCCTCGTGGCCGTCGTCTTCGGTTCTCTAATTGCCCAGTTCTTCTTGGAGTATATCCGATTAGCTCAGGCGCTCGTACCGTTACAGTCGATTTTCCAAATCATTAACAAACTGTAATCCTGTTGTAACGACTCCTATATGTATATCATGTAGGATAAACTCGTCTGACATGACGACCAATCATCAGGACAGATTATGATTTTATTTTTATTTTTTTCTGATGAGGCGTCACGTTAAAAAAACATCGTAGTAATCGACATAACCACATCCGGAAACGGATATCGACGCATAAAATAAAAAAACAACGAAGCTGGAGGACAAAGAGAGATATGAAGGATTTGATTGTAGTCCGTGGAGGACGTAAATTGTCAGGTATTGTGCGTGTTGAAGGAGCTAAAAACGCCGTACTGAAAACATTGGTTGCCACTCTTTTAGCAGGCGAAGGAAAATCGGTACTTCAAAACGTGCCACGTCTTGCTGATGTTTACACGATTAATAAAGTACTTCGCCATCTCGGTGCAGAGGTCGCGTTCGATGAAGCAAACAACGAAGTCACTGTCGATGCCTCGGGCACAATCAAAGACGAGGCGCCGCTTGAGTACGTTCGCAAAATGCGTGCCTCAATCCTTGTCATGGGTCCTCTCCTTGCTCGTCTTGGGCATGCGCGTGTCGCAATGCCAGGTGGATGTTCGATTGGATCACGTCCGATCGACCTCCACTTAAAAGGGTTTGAAGCAATGGGCGCGAAGACAGTGATCGGCAACGGTTTCGTCGAAGCATCGGTTGAAGGTCGCTTGAAAGGTGCGAAGATTTATCTTGACTTCCCATCGGTCGGTGCGACAGAAAACATCATGATGGCGGCGGTTCTCGCTGAAGGAACGACTGTTATCGAGAACGTTGCGAAAGAACCGGAAATCGTCGACCTCGCGAACTTCTTGAACGGTATGGGCGCTCACGTCCGCGGTGCTGGAACGGAAACGATCCGCATCGAAGGCGTAGACAAGTTGCATGGTGCTGAGCATTCGATCATCCCGGACCGTATCGAAGCCGGCACGTTCCTCGTCGCTGCTGCGATCACAGCCAGCGACATTGAAGTCATCGGAGCTGAGCGCGAACACCTACGTCCACTCATCTCGAAGATGGAAGAGATGGGCGTCAAGTTCGAAGAGACGACGGAAGGTATGCGTGTCATTGGACCAGAAGTGTTGAAGCCAATCGACTTGAAGACGATGCCACACCCTGGTTTCCCGACAGATATGCAAGCGCAAATGATGGCCCTCGTCTTAAAAGCGGGCGGCACGTCAGTCATTACGGAGACTGTGTTTGAAAACCGCTTCATGCATGTCGAAGAATTCCGCCGCATGAACGCAGATATTAAGATTGAAGGTCGTTCAGCAATCATTAAAGGTGGCGTCCGCCTCCAAGGTGCCGAAGTCGTTTCGACAGACCTTCGTGCCGGGGCAGCGCTCGTCCTCGCAGGACTCATCGCCGACGAGGAGACTCGTGTCGGTGACTTATACCATATCGACCGCGGATACGTCGATTTCCACAAGAAACTTCAAGCACTCGGTGCCGACATCGAGCGAATCGAAGGAACTGTCGAAGTCGCTGAAGAAATGGTCAACAACTAATTAATAGACTCATAGGAGCGAGGAGATTCTTCTCGCTCTTTTCAATGAAGTAACGAACGGAGGAACCTACACACCATGTTTTCAAAAGATATCGGGATTGATTTAGGAACAGCAAACGTCGTCATCCACGTGAAAGGCCGAGGTATCGTTCTCGACGAGCCTTCAGTCGTGGCCATCAAGCGTTCGACAGGGAAAGTACTCGCCGTTGGTTCGGAAGCGTATCAGATGGTCGGGCGTACGCCTGGCGACATCGTTGCCATCCGTCCACTCCGTGACGGGGTCATCGCCGACTTCGCGACGACAGAAGCGATGCTTCGCCACTTTGTCGAGAAGATTCAAGTCCGTGGCTTCTTCGGCGGGATCCGGATGCTGATCTGTACACCGGCCAACGTGACACCGGTCGAGGCGAAAGCCATTCGTGAGGCCGCTGAGAAAGCTGGCGCCAAAGAAGTCTTCCTCGCCGTGGAACCGAAAGCGGCGGCTGTCGGCTCGGGCATGGACATCTGGAAACCGGTTGGACATATGATCGTCGATATCGGGGGCGGGACGACCGACGTCGCCATCCTCTCGATGGGCGACATCGTCTGCGGTGAAACGATCAAGATTGCCGGAGACCGGTTCGATACGGATATTCTCCGTGCCATCAAAGACAAGCACAAGCTCATCATCGGTGAGCGTACGGCCGAGCAGATCAAAAAAGAGATCGCGACCGTATTCCCGGGTGGACGCAACGAGACGATGGATATCCGAGGCCGAGACATGGTGCGTGGACTTCCGCGTACAGTAACGATCACGTCAGAAGAACTCCGTGAAGCGATGGCCGAGTCGGCGAACGAGATCGTCGAAGCGACGAAGCGCGTCCTCGAACAGACGCCGCCAGAACTCGCAGCTGACATCATCGACCGCGGCATCATCATGACAGGTGGCGGATCGCTCCTTCACGGCATCGACCAGCTCGTTGCTGAACGAGTCGGTTTGCCAGTCATGATCGCCGACGAGCCGACGCTTAGCGTCGCGCACGGTACGGGCATCATGCTTGAGAACTTAGATCGATTGAAATAAGAGGGAAACTCGGTACACGGCGTCTACACTTCCTAGAGAAGACGGGACGCTTGGGCCGAGTTTTTTGGTTCGTCCTTTTATTGACTAGCCTTACCTAGTTTTTTGCTCCACTAAACATCGGACGATAAAAAAACTTCTTCCCCAACCGGGAAGAAGTTTTTTTAGTGCCACTTGTAATCTTTGTCGACGAACAGGCGAGTGTTTGCTTCCGTCTGACCAGTGTTCAACCAGTCGTGGTAGTCACATGAACAAACGTCGTCTAAATGAAGCGAGTAGCCATTGTTGATCGTTTGGACCGTGATGTTCAAGTCGAAATCAGCGAGTGTCTTCTTTAAGCGATAGATGAGGTTATAGACGTTATGGAGTGCCCGTTGCGGATCATCGATATCGGGATAGAGCATCTCGGCGATGAGCCATTTATTGACGACCTTGTCGCGATGGTAAATCAAGTAGGCGAACAGTTCTTCGGTCTTTTGGGTCGGCCATTTGACGAGGTCGCCTTCGTGCGTCTTGACGGAGAAATTGTTGAAACATTGGATCGTACACGTCCGATGATGCTTGGGCTGAAGCGTCTCTGTATACCGTTTCGAGACGAGCGGGACGAGGTCGTGAATCATTTCTTCGGTGATCGGTTTGAGGAGATAGTGGGTCGCCTGTAACCCGAACGCCTCGACCGCGTATTGGCTATGTGCCGTCGTGAAAACGACTTGTGTCGTCTCAGGCAGGCGCTTGGCGAGGTCGATTCCGTTCATCTTTGGCATTTCGACGTCGAGAAAGACGAGATCGACTTCTTGCGTCGTTAAAAATTCGAGTGCTTGGACGGGGTCGTGGAACGAGCCTAGCCATTTCAAATTCGGTTCTGCTTGGATGAATCGTTCCATCATCCTCAAAATATGGGGCTCGTCTTCAATCAGGATCGTCCGCATGTGTTACTGTCATCCTCTCTCGTTTCGGAAGCCGAATGTGCACGTTCGTGCCGACCCCGTGTTCAGAATTCAATTTAAACGTGGCGTCAGGAAGATAACCGATTCGGCTCTTGACGTTCGGGATACCGATACCGCTCACTTCGTGAAGCACCGTCTTCGGGTTAAAGCCGACTCCGTTATCCGCGATACGGATATCGATCATATCGCCGGTGTCTTGGACGGATAGCATGAGACGTTTGACGCCGTCTTGTTTCATCAACCCATGCTGAACCGCGTTCTCAACGAGCGGTTGGATCAAGAGTGGGGGAATGAGGGCGTCGAGAACGGTCTCGTCAATATCTTTGATGATGGTGAAGGCGCCGTCGAACCGCGTCTGCTCGATCATCAAATAAGAATCGATTACCGCGAGTTCTTGCCGGAGTGAAATATCTGTCTCTGTGCGTCCGTTCTCGAAAATGAAGCGGACGTACGTGCTCAAGTGACCAAGGAGGCGTGCGGCTTCATTCGGTGCCGTGTAGCAGAGTGCGATCACGTTCCCGAACGTGTTATACAAAAAGTGCGGTTTGATTTGAGAGTTGAAGAATGAGATCTCGCTTTGTGTGGCGAACGTCTGCACTTCCCGCTTCTGTTTTTTGTCGGTCGATAAATGAACCGGTAGCAACATGAACATGAGTAAAAAGTAGATGAGCGACAGGACGTTCGAATACAACACTTGGTTCGGATGCGTGATGAACACGTTGATGAGTTGGCCGATATAGCCGATGACCAACGCGAGCGTAAAAATTAGAAATTCAAACGGATACCCATCGTCTTTTCGTTCGAACAGCCAATGGATATTGAGTCCTGTCCAAAACAAGGCGATTACGAGTACATAAACCCAGGCAACATAATCAAACGTCGCGTGTACACTGTACGGAATGATGAGTGCGATCAAGCTGAACGCGTAAAGTGGGTAAGATGCGATGGAGAGGAAACGGCTGAACGGGACTTGCTCGAGCCGGAGTGCGAATCCGATCAGCATGGTCAAGCTAAGGAGTCCTGTGATCAAGCTGAACTTATGGGCAACGACGTAGGTCATGGCCGGGATGAATTCGAATATGATCATTTGATCACGTGTCAACAACGACAAGCCGATCAAGAAGAAGAAGGCGGCACCGTATAGATAGAGCGATTCTTTCCGGTGGAACATAAAGACGATCGCATAGAATGAAAAAATTAAAAACGAAATCAAAATAATGATAAAATCGTAGCTGAAAAATTTATTTTGGAGGGTTATGATACTGCTCGTCGGACCGATGAGCAGACTGTCTTGGATACCGGTTGTGCGTTCATCCGACCTGGTCACTTGCATCGTCAAGCGAAAATCGGGCGTGTGCGTATCGAGTAAGACGAGATAGGCATGCCGTGAATCGGGTGTCGACGAATAGACGGGAGATACCGCTTCACCATCGATTGCGAGACGGATGTGCGGGTGGTTTCTCGGGACGCGTAACGCGTACTGGCCAGGCGGGAGAGAGACGTCCGCTTCGTACGTTGCCACTTGATGTGGGGTTATGTGCGGGACGTTGCGATACGTCTGACGGTCGACTTGGTCGAGCAGGCTCGATTGAAAACGCCAAGTCCCGTCAAGACGTACGATCGTGTCGGTCACTTCGGAAGCGCTCAAGTCGGCAGTTCCTTGGGTGACGGTAGCTGTACTGTCAATCGACTGCCCGCGTGTGAACGTGAGCCCACCTGTCAATGCCAGGAGGAGAATCAACAGCGTCAGCCCGATGTATTTAGGGGTCATTAGCATATTCCCTTCGCTATTTGTGAGTTTCTTGTGAGAAGTCATCTCTATACTGTTACTAAGTCAGGAAAAAAGCTACATTTTTTAGAAAAATAATGACTAACACTTAATTATAGTACACGTATCTGCTTTGTTTGAATAGCGAACATAATTAAATGAAATATAACTGATACGGAAAGAAGGCCATGTATGAAACACTGGATCGAACAACGGATTAGCCGGCAAGTCCTAACGGTGTTCTACGCTCTCATCGTTTTAATTTCCGTTCCCTCGCTCGGGACTTATTTTTATACGCAACAGGCGATCGATGAGACGATGGTTGAACTCGAGCGAATCAGTGAACAACGCGCGCGCGCGACCGACTTGTTCGAGACGTGGCAATCGATGCAGTATGAGATGCGCGGGCATGTCCTGCTCGGTGAGGCGTCACTGCTAGATGAAGTACGAACGGCACAAGGCCGGATCGACGAACAGACGACGTGGTTCGAACAAAGCGCCGCGAGCGCAGAAGAAGTGACGTTCGCGACTGAAGCCCGTCTCCTCTTTACAGTCTATACGTCCCGGGTCATGCCCGGGCTCGAGCGTTACGTGATTGCCAAGGCGAACGGAGAAGTCGATGAGCCGTTCCTGCAGATGGCGACCGTCGGACAGCTTCTGACGCAAATCGCGAGCTCGAACCAGACACGATTCAACTTCAAGTCAACTAGCGCGGCCGATATGAGCGCGAGCATCGTCGACATGGAATCGATATTCACCGATTATCGGTCCGAACTTGACTTCCGAGAGATCGGACTGCGTGCATCTCTATCTGAACAGCTCGCCAAAGCCCAATGGAGTTGTCTCATCATCTTGCTCGGCGCCCTGTTTACGCTCTTTATCAGTCTGCAACCGTATATCGTCCGGTTGACGAACCAGCTCCAGGCACTCATCACGAACAGCGAACGGTTGGCAGTCGACCCGCACGCATTGCTCGTCCCGGTCGATCCGCTTCAAAATGAGGTGGGGCAGCTTTCGAGATCGTTCAACGCGATGTCGAGTTCGCTCATCAAGCAGCATGATGAATTGGAGCGGGAACGAGAGAAGACGGCACGAATTGTTCATACGATGCGAGACGCGATCGTATTTGTTAAGACGGACACAGGGCAAAGGTATGCCAATGCGGCGTTGTTTGATCTGTACGAACAACCAATCCCATTTAATGATCGCCAAAGTCTCTATCCGATTGAAGCGTTTTACCGACTGTTCATGGATCAAATCGACGATCAGGAAGGTCTCAACCGGTTCACAAATCGAGCGAAGCATGAAGGAATATTTGATGAGACGTTTACGTACTCGATGCAAGGGGGAAGACGTATCATACGGATGTATGCCGAACCGATCGAACTGCAGGACGAACGTGTTGGTGTTATCTTTGTGTTGCGCGACGTCACGAAAGAGATTGAGGTCGATCGGTTGAAAACTGAATTGGTCGCAACCGTATCTCACGAACTGCGGACGCCTTTGACATCCATCCTCGGCTTCACGGAGCTCCTCGAGCACCGTCACGTCGATGAACTGAAACGAAAGCGTTACCTAGGGATGATCAACAGCGAGACGAGACGGCTTGAACGGCTCGTCAGTGATCTGCTCGACGTTCAAAAGATGGAAGCGGGAAAAGTCGAGCAAGACTTTAAAGTCGAGAGTCTGTTCGAGCTCCTCTCGGACGTCCTTGAGGTTCATGCGGGGTCGACCGAGCTGCATGCGTTCCATTTCGAGTGTGACGAGGAGATTCGCGTCTCAGGGGACCTGGCCCAACTGCGCCAAGTGTTCTCGAACATCTTGAACAACGCCATCAAATATTCACCTGACGGCGGGAATATCGCCGTCAACGTATCGCGTGAAGAGGACGTCTTCCGCGTCGCCATCGAAGACGAGGGTATCGGGGTGACAGCAGAAGATGCCAAACGGTTATTTGAAAAGTTTTACCGTGTACAGAATGAACAGAGCCGTAATATTGGAGGCACCGGCCTTGGGCTCGCCATCTGTAAAGAGATCATCGAATCACACGGCGGGACGATTTCAGTCCGCTCTAAATCAGAACATGGGACGACGATCATCGTCGAACTGCCGATTGTTGAATGATTGCATAGACAAAGCCCACTTCAGTCAAACTGAAGTGGGCTTTGTCTCGTATTGACGACTAAGGAGTTTTTTATGCATTTTTTCGAAAAAGGGTGAATGATTCCTTCCTTTGGTACGATATAAAGAGTAGAAACTTTAAGGATGAAGGGAAGACGAATATGTTACGTGGACTTTATACGGCGGCGGGTGCGATGAACGCGCTTCAGCGGCAACAAGAGATATTGAGCAACAACCTTGGAAACGTTCGGACTCCGGGCTTCAAGGCATCAAATGGTGTCGTCCGGTCGTTCCCTGAACTATTGCTCGCCGAGGTGAGCCATCCTGGTAACGACCGTTCGCGTGTCCAAGGCGAGGTCGGCACGCTCTCGACCGGCGTGTATTTACAGGAAACGATGCCACGCTTCTCTGCTGGCAGCGTCACGGCGACGGATAGCCCGACCGACGTATATTTGAAAGTTCCGGCTGACTTTACAGGCGCCGCCATGTTCGCGGTCGAACAGAACGGGGAGGCGCTCTATACGACGAACGGCCGCTTCTCGGTCGACGATGAGCGGTTCCTCCGCTCGGCGGATGGTGGGTACATCTTGTCGGATACGGGTGAACGCATCCAGTTGCCGTCTAGTGACTTCGAATTGTCAGGCGACGGTCAAATCACGTCGCTCGGTCAGGACGTAGCGACGCTCGGGGCGGTTCAAATCGATGATTTGGCCACGCTCGAACAAGTCGGGAACGACTATCGCGTCAACGGGGGAGCAAATCCCGCTGTGAACGTCCAGTTCCAACAAGGCTATATCGAAGAAGCAAACGTTGACCTCGACCGGACGATGGCTGACCTCATGGTGACGTACCGTCAGTTCGAGGCAAACCAAAAAGTCGTCCAGGCGTATGACAAGAGTGCCGAGCGGGCCATCGAAATCGCTCGGATTCGATAAGGAGGAAACCCATGCAGTCCATTTATAACTCGGTCTCGTCACTAGCCCAGCTTCAACGCCAGCTCGATGTGACCGGCCACAACATCGCGAACGTCGACACGGTCGGCTTTAAACGCCAGCAAGGTCACTTCGCCTCGCTCCTTTCGCAAGCGTATGACAATCAACCTCGGGCCGAACTTGAAGTCGGCCGCGATACACCGAACGGGATCCGCATCGGTGTCGGCGGTCACGTCGGGGACATCTCCCAACAGTTCAACATCGGCCAAATCAAGAAGACGGACCGAGGTCTTGACGTCTTCTTGCAGGCGAGCCGCCAGTTTTTCGTCGTCGAGACGGAAGACGGGATCGGTGTGACCCGGAGCGGCAACATGCAGCTCTCGGTCGGCAATGACGGGACGACACTTTCTGACGTGAACGGCAACGCACTTCTCGGTGCAGATGGCAACCGTATCGTCACGCCGAACGAAGCGACGAATCATCGCGTCCGCCAAGACGGTGTCGTCGTCGCCAGCGTGAACGGTGTCGAAGAAGAGTTCGGACGCCTCGACATCGTCGAGGTGCGCAACACGTCGGAACTTCGTCCGCTTGGGAACAACATCTATTCGGCTGACCTCGATATCGAAGTCGACCGTCCAGTCGGGAATCTCTTATTAGAAGGGACGCTCGAATCATCGAACGTCGACTTGATGAAAGAGATGACCGATATGACGATCACCCAGCGTGCCTACCAGATGAACTCCCGGGCGCTGTCGATGAGCGACCAGATGATGGGGCTCGTGACGTCACTTCGCCCATAACATTGACCGCTTCTCTTCGGAGGAGCGGTTTTTATTTTATAATGAAGTGAAGGAGGGAACGGTATGAGAATTGTTGTGGCGATGGATTCATTCAAAGGCTCGCTGACGAGTCAGGAAGCAAATCGGGCGGTACGACGGGCGCTTGCGGGACATGACGTCGTAGAGATTCCTGTGTCGGACGGGGGCGAAGGGTTTCTCGACGCCTGGCTGGCGACACATCCGGAAGCGAATGCGGTCGAACAGGAAGTGACCGCGCTCGACGGACAAGTCCGTCAGGCGCGCTACGGATGGCATGAAGCAACACGAGAAGCGGTCGTCGAAGTGGCGGAAGCGTCCGGACTGACGCTCGTTGACCAGCTTGATCCGTGGCGGTACAGTTCTTACGGTACGGGGATGCAACTCAGACAAGCGATCGAACGCGGAGCGAGACGCATCACGATCGGTCTCGGCGGCAGTGCGACCGTCGATGGTGGCAAGGGCGTGCTCGAAGCGCTAGGCGTCCGTTTCCTCGATGAGTCCGGACGAGTGCTCGGACCGTTCCCGCACGGACTCGAGCGCGTGAAGCGCGTCGACTGGTCCGGTCTGATGCCGGAGACGAAGCACGTCACGTGGCGAATCGCCTCGGACGTGACGAACCCGCTCCTCGGACACGTGGGCGCGGCGGCCGTGTTCGGTCCACAAAAAGGTCTGGCACCAAGTGACGTCGCCCGCTATGACGACTTGATGAGCGCTTACGCTGCTTGTTTCGATCGCGCCGGTACGACGGTCGCCGGAGCGGGAGCTGCTGGTGGCATCGGTTTTGCGATGTACCAACTCGGGGCGACGTACGTGAATGGCATCGAGGAAGTGATGCGCTGGTCATCGTTTGACGAGCAGCTGCATGGGGCCGATTGGCTGATCACGGGAGAAGGTCGCTTCGATGAACAATCGCTTCATGGGAAAGCCCCGTATGGTTTGGCTCGTTTTGCGCACGAACATGGTGTCCCGACACTCGTCTTCACCGGCCAGACCGACATGACGGCACTCCCGGAAGTCGGGATTGAAGCCATTTTCCCGCTCATTTCCCGGGTCATGACGCTTGAGACGGCGATGATGGAAGCGGCACCGCTCTTGACGAACGCGGTCAGCCGAGCGTTTCGACTAATTGAAAAAACGTCTAAACCGTGACGGTTCAGACGAATGACTCATAGCGGACGGTTTTTAAGCAGATCACGAATCTCTGAGAGCAACTGTTCTTCGCGCGACAACTCTGGCTCTGGCGTCTCTTCGATCGCTTGCTCGCGCTTCAGGCGATTGATCCCTTTGACCATCATGAATAAGGCGAAAGCGATCAGGAAAAACTTGACGATCTCTTGCAGGAAGTTGCCGTATGTGACGCTGACGCCGAGCACGGTGACTGCGAGCGTCGAGAAATCGATGCCGCCGATCAGGATGCCGAGGAACGGCATGAAGATATCGTTGACGAGCGACGTGACGATCGCCGTGAAGGCGGCCCCGAGGATGAAGGCGACAGCAAGGTTGATCATATTACCTTTGATTGCGAAGTCCTTGAATTCTTTCCACATGAAATGAATCCTCCTTTTACAATGAATACCCTCACGTTAGCATATTCTTTGAGGCAAGCCGTATCTTTTTTCGCACGGACGCTCGACTGCCAGAGGACGGGGCGCTTGTTCGACATTTCTAGATACGTTACACTTATAAAGAACTTATGAAACAATTTTAATACCTGGTACTAATATGTTATAATCAGATCAGCTGAAAGGATGAATGGACGTGACGAACGAAGAACAAAAGGGCTCGGAAGAAAAAGAGCCTAAAGAGCGGACGGAGCGAAAGCGCTTGTCGAACAACCGCCGTTTCCCGATCTTGTTACGCATCATCGTTGTCTTGATCTTGGCCGCCGCGATGCTCGCGATCGGTGCCATTATCGGGTACAGCGTGATTGGCGGAGGCGAGTGGAGAGACGTGTTCAACATCGACACGTGGCGCCATATCACCGATTTCTGGCTAACATCATAAGGGTGGTGGAACCATGTACACGATTGAACAGATTAAAGAAGTGATCCCGCATCGGTACCCGTTCTTGCTCATCGACCGGATTCTCGAGGTCGAAGAAGGCGAACGGGCCGTCGGTTTAAAAAATGTGACGGCGAACGAAGAATTCTTCAACGGACATTTCCCAGACTATAACGTCATGCCGGGCGTTTTGATCATCGAAGCACTCGCCCAAGTCGGTGCGTTCGCGATGCTCAAACAAGAGTCGAACCGAGGTAAGCTCGCGTTCTTCGCCGGCATCGACAACTGTCGCTTCAAACGTCAAGTCGTCCCGGGCGACCAGTTGCGCCTCGAGGTCGAGATCTTGAAGGTGCGTGGTCCGATCGGTAAAGGACGTGCCGTAGCGACGGTCGACGGAGAAGTGGCGTGTGTTGCAGAACTGACTTTCGCCCTGAAGTGAGGGGAAACGAGATGCGTGTATTAGTGATTGCCTTGATGCTTGGATTAGCGACGATCGTCGGATGCCAACAGATGCAGACAGAAGAAGCGACAGAAGAGAACGTCGTCTTCGAACAGACGGCGGGCGATGCGATGATCGACAAGCGGGCCGGACAGTCTGAGTCGATCGCCGTGTCGCTCGAGCGGACGAACAGCTCGACGATGCTGTTCACGATCCGGGTGCTCGAAGACCGTCGGCTCGACCCGACGACGGTGATCAGCTACGAAGTCGATGGCACGCGCGTACCGATCCCGTTCGGTGAACTCGTCGCCGAGCGTGAAGGTGACGTGCGGACATACGTCTATCAAGCCGACATGAACCCAGAATTGTTCGTGCCGACGACACTCCCGTTGTTCCATATCGGAGAAGAAGGTGAGGCGGAAGTCTCGATGCCGCTCGAAGCCGTTAATTCGACAAATAAATAAAAAAACGGATGATTTTGTCGAAAATCATCCGTTTTTTGTTTACTCTTTTTAGATTTCCTCCGATATAGAACATAAGGAACTAGGAGGGGAATTTATGAAACAAAATAAACCACAGTCACTGCAAAACCGTATCCTTGCGGCGATGCTCGCATTCGTCGCACTGCTCATCGTTACGTTCGGGGTCATCCAGTACTTCAGCACGAAACATACGGTGCTCAGCTCGATGCAGGCCGTCTTGCTAGAAGACGCTGCCCGAATCAGCGAGGCGATGGACGCGGACGCGTATGCGGCGTTTTTACAAAATCCGGAGAAGAATGAGCGATTCGAGCAGTTTCGGGAACAGCTCGATACGTATCGTACACAAATCGGGGCGATGTACGTCTACACGCTCGCATTAGACGGTGAGGAGCTACAAATCATTGTAGATGGAATGAGTGCTACGGACGCGGTCGAGATTGGGACACCGGTGACTGCAACTTCATTCGAAGACGCGCAACCGGCGTTTGAAGGCGGAACCGGCACGACGCCGATCGTCGAAGACCCGGAGTTTGGGACCTATATGACGGTGCTCGTCCCGATCAAGCAAGGGGATGAAGTCATCGGTGTCATGGGCATCGACAAAAGCGCAGACGATGTCAAAGCGGTGACGACTGGCGTATTACGCGAAAGTCTGCTTCCGGTACTCATCGGCCTCGTCATCTTGCTCGGTCTCGCCTCGGTCATCATTTGGCGTTACCTCGGTTGGAAATTGCGGCCGCTCCGTGACCTTGAACGCGTCGCAACGCATATCGCCGGTGGCGACTTGGCGACGGCGTCGGTTGAGATGGACAAGATTCAACTGCGCGCGAATGATGAGATCAAGCGTCTGACTGCGTCGATGGACCAAATGACGAAGATGTTGAAAGGGTTGATCTCAAACCTACAGACGTCAGCACAGACGGTCCGTGACGAGAGCGGTAACGTCGCGAGCATCTCGGAAGAAGTGAACGACGCGTCGCGACAGATTGCGTTCACAATGGAAGAAATCGCCGGCGGGGTCGAGAATCAGAGCGTGCTCACGATGAAGCTGTACGGACACATGAACGAGTTCTCGGGACTCGTCGAACAGACGGCGACGGACGGGCACGGCGTGAGCACTCAAGCGGAAGTCGTCAGTCGGGCGACAGCAGAAGGGCTGCAGCTCATGGAAGACGCGGTCGGGAAGATGACGAACATCCATGCGCAAGTGAATGAGTCGCAAGGCCAAGTGAAAGACTTTGAGCAACAGGCGGACGAAGTGACCGCGCTCGTCACGATCATCCGACAGATCTCGCAACAGACGAATTTGCTCGCCTTGAACGCGGCCATCGAGGCGGCCCGTGCCGGGGAACACGGGAAAGGGTTCGCCGTCGTCGCCTCCGAGATTCGGGGTCTGTCGAACAGCGTCGCCCAGTCGGTCAGTGAGATCTCAGAGATCGTCGGCAGCGTCAAACGAAACTCGATTGCGCTCGGCGAGACGTTCACCTACAGTATGCACGCCGCCGAAGACGGCAGACGGACGCTCGAAGCGACGAAGCAGGCGTTCAACGAGATCGAGGCGAGTGTCCGTGAGATGCAACGGTTGACCGGGTCGATGCAAGGACAGCTCGGTCGCGTCAAGACGAACCAAGAAGACATCAAGCGCGGTCTTTCAGATATTGCGTCGATCTCCGAAGAGAGCACGGCCGGTAACGAGGAAGTGGCCGCCTCGACTGAACAGATGTCGGCGACGAGCGAGACGATGAACCGTCTCGTCAAAGACTTGTCGCTCACTGCGGAAGACATGCAACAGATGAGCCGCCAGTTTAAGCTATGAACAGCTTCAAGTCAGACATCCCTCCCGCGCGTCCGCTATAATGGGCGCAAGGGAGGTTTTTTCATGCAACGTGTCTCAAGCGAACTTACACAATTCCGCGGCAGTCATTATGACTTTGGCCGCTTTCAAGGTGAATATATCAAGCGCAGCAAGCTGCTCGAGAACCGGACCGATCAGTGGAAGCTGCGCGTCCCCCGGTTTGAGATCGACGAGCGCGAGGCGAAACAAGCGTTCGCCCGGTTCGCCCCGAGGATTTGGGAAGAACTACTCGGCCTGCAGGACGAGCTCGAACTGACGCTCGGCGATACGCTCCTTCACTTCGGTCATTTCCGGGTCAATAACCCGATCAGCGGCTGCTCGATTTTGACAGGGGACAACTTCCTCGTCCGCAACTACGACTATCATCCGATGACGTATGACGGGCGCTACAACGTGTTCCAACCGGACGAGGGCTACGCCGTCATCGGACCCGTCTCGCGCGTCACCGGGCGGATGGACGGAATGAACGAGCGCGGACTCGCCATGGGCTATAACTTCATCAACCGCCGCCGCCCCGGCGACGGCTTCGTCTGCCAGATGATCGGACGGATGATTCTCGAGACGTGCGCGACGGTCGAAGAAGCGGTCGATCTGTTGAAAGACATCCCGCACCGCGGCTCGTTCACGTATGTCGTCCATGACAAGTCGTCAAATACACGTGTCATCGAAGCGACCCCGCGCGACATCCGTGTCCGCGAATCGAACATTTGCACGAACCACTTCGAGCTGTTGCAGCACGAGAACCGTTACCATCTCGACGACTCGACGCGGCGGATGATGGAGATCAAGATGTATCAACATATCGTCCAAGACGCCGAGAGCGCGTTCCGGCTCATGAACGACTCGGATAAAGGTGTGTTTTCGGAGCTGTATAAAAGTTGGGCCGGGACGATCCATACGGCCGCCTATTTCCCGGAGACGCTCGAGACGTGGTTCGCCCTCGGCGGCGACCGCGACCCGGTCATCTTTGATTTTCAGACGTGGCTCGACGGGGAGGATTTCGACTTGCACGCCCTCGACGGTGAGATCGCGACCGATATCGAGTTCGCCAACACGGTCCAACTTTGGCGCTGACTTCGGTCAGTGCTTTTTTTATGGAAACGGGGAATAGGAATACGAGGAGGGATTTATATGAAACGAATCGGTTTATTGGCCATCATGCTCGGGATGGTTGTCGTCCTCGGCGGCTGCGTGCCGGGTGACGGCTCCTATACGACGGACCCGGCCGGCTTCTTTTGGGGTGTCTGGCACGGCTGGATCGCACCGGTGTCACTGATTTTAGGGTTGTTCAATGATACGTATCGCGTCTATGAAGTGAACAACACCGGTTGGTTTTATGATTTAGGATTCTATATCGCGATCATCAGCGGTTTCGGTGGGGTCGCTGTGACGCGGAGGAGTAGAGGCTGACGTTAGAGTGGTTTTCGCCCCGTCACAGCGACCGTACGATAATCGCGGGAATCAGGTCCGCGCTGATCTTAGAGGTCTGTATTGACTGTCAATCCATGTCTGGAGACGTTTTGAGAACATTGAACCATTCCTTTCTAAACGAACGTTATGTAGATTGAGTGTAGCACAATCAAAAAATCAGAGAGGGGATGAATCCGTGCGCTCATTTTGGATTTTCGGCAATCAGTTATCACACGACCTCGAGATGCTCGACCACGTCCAAGCCGATGACGTCATCGTCATGATCGAGGCGACGTCACGGGCGATGTGGCGGAAGTATCATAAACAAAAACTCGTCCTCATCTTCTCGGCGATGCGACATTTCGCCGAGGAGTTACGCGAGCGCGGCTTCACCGTCGACTACCACGAGGCCGACTCGTTCCAAGACGCGTGGGACGATCACTTCAGCCGCTTCAATCCCGATGCGATTCACTACACGGCCGTCACCGATGAGCCGATGGAGCGGAAGCTGAAGCAGTTCGGAGACCAGCACGAGCTCATCGAACATACGGACGTGCCGCTCTTCTATTTAACGAAGCAAGAGGCCGTCGACACGCTCGGCAGCGAGCCGTGGCGGATGGACCGGTTCTACCGTCATATGCGCAAGCGGTTTGACGTGTTGCTCGAAGACGGCAAGGCGAAAGGCGGCAAGTGGTCGTTCGACGCGGACAATCGCCAGCCGCCAAAATCCGGGCTCACGTTCCCACCGGCCATCCACTTCCGACCTGACGCCATCACGACAGACGTCATCCGAAAAGTCGAGGCGACGTTTTCCGACCACCCTGGACAAATCGAACCGTTCGCTTGGCCGGTGACGCGGGACGAGGCAAGGCGAGCACTCAAGCGTTTCGTCGACGAGCGGCTCGAGACGTTCGGTCCGTATCAGGACGCGATGTTGACCGAAAACCCGGAGATGTCACACAGTCTGTTGTCGGCGGCAATCAATGTCGGACTGCTGACCCCGCATGAGGTCGTCAAAGCGGCATGCGCGACCGACGCGCCCCTTGCTTCAGTCGAAGGGTTCGTCCGCCAAATCCTCGGCTGGCGGGAATACATGCGCGCCGTCTATGTGGCGTTGATGCCCGACTATCGAGACGTGAACACGTTCAACCACGAGCGTGACTTACCTGGCTTGTTTTGGGACGCGGACACGGACCTGAACTGTATGCACGAGAGTCTGAAGCCGGTCGTCGAGCGGGCGCACAACCATCACATCCAGCGGCTGATGGTGCTCGGTAACTATGCGACGCTGTTCGAGATCTCACCACAACAGACGAGCGACTGGTTCAACGAGATGTATATCGATGCCTACGACTGGGTCGTGTTGCCGAACGTGCTCGGGATGGCACTCCATGCCGACGGGGGACGTCTTGCGACGAAGCCGTACATCGCCTCGGGCAAATACATCGACCGGATGAGCGACTACTGTAAAGGCTGCAAATATAACCCGAAACACACGACCGAGGCTGACGCCTGTCCGTTCAACGCCCTCTATTGGAACTTCATCGACAAGCACGAGGAGCGGTTCTCGAACAACCAGCGCATGAAGATGATGGTCCGCAACTGGCAAGGGCGTGACGACGACGTCAAAGCCGACATCTTGGCGAAGGCGCGACAAACATTGACCGATTCCCCGTGAATCGGTTTTTTTACGTCGTCTTTATAAAATTTTGCACGGGCTTCACGGATGCTTTACATTCATCCGTTACGATAGGACTTGTGAGACCCCTCAACCCAAAGTGAATAGCATTCGGTAGAACATTCGAGAGACCAGCAGAAGCCCACACGTCCGTGACGTCATGTTTCTGGTGGTCCTTTTTTAGAAAGGAATGATTCAGATGAATAGCAATACGCACGCAGTAGAACTTGAAACAAAACAAGGTGATCCTTGTTCGAGTCAACCTAACTCTCAAACGTGGGATGCTATCCCTTCCATCTCTCTTCCGATCGTGACATACAACGTGGTGTCCCGACCTATCACCGTCTACCATGGACAGTTTGATGCGTCTGCCGTTCGATTGGACGTGACACTTCAGACGAGCAGCAATCAGAGTTCAGTATGAAATCGCTCCAGCTACAACATGTTAGAAAAAAGTATGGGGACCGTGAAGTCATAAGCGAGCTTGATATGATGGTCGAGGCGGGCGAATGTTTTGCGATTGTCGGCCCGTCAGGCTGCGGAAAAAGTTTGCTCCTTCGCATGATTGCCGGCATGGAGTCGCCGACGAGCGGGACGATCCGCATTGACGGGGTCGCGACGAATCGGTTGAAACCGAAGGAACGAGAGGTGGCGTATTTGTCTCAGCAGGACACGCTCTATCGCTTCTTGACCGTTGAGCAAAACATGGAGTGGTCCTTGCGCGGAAGAGGCTTGACACGTTCAGCGCGACAAGACCGATGCCGTCAGATGGTCAATCTGTTTGAACTGTCCGACCTCATGAAACGAAAACCATACGAACTCTCAGGGGGGGAACGACAACGGATTGCTTTGGCTCAAGCGCTCAGCACGGAATCGCAAATCTACTTGCTCGATGAACCGTTCTCGAACCTTGATGTCAAACTTCGAACGGAACTTCGCGCGAAGCTTAGGCAATGGCAACAACATTTTGGTCTGACGTTTCTGTACGTGACCCAAGACCAGAGCGAGGCGATGTTGATGGCGGACCGGATGATGATCATGAATAACGGTCGCGCTCAGCAAATCGGTAAACCGCTCGACTTGTACAATAAACCGGCGAATACGTTCGTCGCGTCGTTCCTTGGTACACACCCGATGAACTTGACGCCTGTGACGCGAAGTGACAAGGGATGGTCTGTCAACGACGGCCGTCTGTTCCGTCCCTTATTGGTCACGGGAATAGAGCAGGCGATACTTGGAGTCCGACCCGAGCACATCCTGCCGGCGGGAGCAGATGTGACCTTTTATGCCGAGTTGAAAAGGATTGAAGTACTCGGTGCGGAAACAGTGCTCACGTTTCATTTAGGGAATGCCGAGTGGATTGCCAAATGGGAAGGTCAATGGCCGCTCGCGATCGGCGAAAAAGTGGCATGTTACATTGCGCCGCGGCATATGACGTTGTTCGACGAGAACGGAGGGCTCCTTGAGACTCGTCCACCGAAGCTGTTTGAGACACTCGAAATCAGACGATGAACGAGAAGCAAGAAGCGGGGACAGCACTGTAGATTCATAGGAAAGAGGCCACCGGGAGCAATTGATGCGCTCCTGACGGCCTCTTGTCATTGTTTCAATATTATCAACAGTTGATTCGACTTCGGAAACATAATCCTGCGCTCATATACGGGGAGTTCACTCAACGTATAAAAAAATGGAACCTTCACTCGAAGGCTCCATTTTTTAAGGTGAATCATTAGTTGGTTACGAGTGAAAGTTCACTGACATTCGTTAGAATCACTTGGTTTCGTCCCGAGCGTTTCGCTTGATATAATGCGTTGTCCGCTGCTTCGGTCATCTTCTGAACCGGCTCCGATTTACCGTGGGCAATCCCGATTGAAGCGGTGATATGAATCGGAGGAAAGTCCTTCAATACGAAAACTTCATCCTCAATCCGCTTACGAATACGTTCAGCGACTTTTTCCACCTTTTCAGGAGTAAGATCATACATTAAAATGACGAACTCTTCACCACCGACACGTGCGACCACATCATGCAATCTCGTTTCAGCCAAAAGCAGTTCAGCAAAGCGTTGTAAAACGAGGTCCCCGTTTGCATGACCATATGTATCGTTGACGCGTTTGAAATGGTCGATGTCTAACGCCAGTACGTTAGACGGCCGATTTTCATTCTCTAGTTCAGACGTATAACGATCCCAGACACGACGGTTGAATAAACCGGTCAAAGGGTCACGCTCGGCGGATTGTTTATAATCTTTCGCTCGTCGTTTCGCCTGCTCAAGGTCAATCGTCAGTACGCTCGAGAGCAACCCGACCAATAGTCCAACCGTCCAAATCGTGGCGATAAGTGTGATATAAGACATGCTCCAGCCTAGATTGATTAATACGGCGATTGAGATAACAAATAGCGCCCAGACGTTTAATAGCATACTTTGAAAGAACAGTCGTTCAGACAGACGGCGATGAATCCATATCATACCGAGGCTAACGAACCACGTCGCGATAAAGGCGACGACGGCTTGATCAGTGAATCCAAACAAGAACCGAGTGCTTGCGATAAAGCCGGTCGCGATGAACAATGGCAAACGTGCACCATAAAAAGCGAGCAATACGAGCGGCAAGTGGCGCAAGTCGACACGGACATCCTCGTTCACCTCGACACCGTTAAACATAAGGAACAAGCCGAGCATCCCCGCGAGCATACCGATTAGGACGCCACGACTTCTTGATGAGAAGAATAGTTGTGAGTGAAACACTTTGGAAATCAAATAAAAGCCGGTAAAAGCGACACAAGCATTAACGAATAGAGAGATAATTGGCATAAAATCACGACCTTAGTCACAGAGTATACTTTAACCGTAACAGACTGCAAAAACTTGTCAAATCCGAAAATATTTTTTAAAGAAAACTGTAAAAATAAGATGGTTCAATGTATTCAAACTACTGATTTACTAGTGGTTCACATGACTGAAAGCATTAAAAATAAGAGGAACACCCAAATCAATGGTTGATCCTCTCACTTCAATGCAGCATAGTATTTCCCTATTAAAATTTCGGCGAATCAGAATACATAGTTCAACATCACGCCTTTTTCTTCGTTCCTTTAAAAGCGAAGAACATCGCGATGCCGATGCCGAGACCGAGCCACCAGTTGTCGAACAACAGTCCGAAGATGAGAATAAAGGCGACGGCGACCGGGAGTGCTAAATATCCACGTTGTCGTTTCATTTGATTCATCCTTTCCCTACGTCTCTCTTTGACTGTTCCCGGAAGCGGAATGATTCATTCGAAAAGAAACCGTTTTCATAAAAATGGCTCAACATCAACGTTTGTCTAAAAGATGAACATTGTTATTTTCATGTGAAATAGTGAGCAATTACATCTATCCATCCGTAGAAAAGCCTGTTATATTTTAATTGTGATAAACTTCACAATAAGAAATCATACATGGGTCATATTATAGGAGGAAGAGAAGATGATTACATTTTTTATTGCACTAGGATTATTATTGGTCGGGTACCTCGTCTACGGCCGTTACGTCGAGAAGACGTTCGGCATCAAGGAGGAACGGACGACGCCCGCCTATGCGTCTCAAGACGGTGTCGACTATGTACCGATGGGGAAAAAACGTAACTCGATGATCCAACTGTTGAACATCGCCGGTGTCGGTCCGATCTTCGGTCCGATCATGGGAGCACTCTACGGTCCGGTCGCATTCCTTTGGATCGTGGTCGGGTCAATCTTTGCCGGGGCGGTGCACGACTACTTGACCGGGATGATCTCGCTCCGTAACAACGGCGCACACTTGCCGCAGCTCGCTGAGAAGTTCCTCGGTCGCTCGCTCCGTCACGTCGTCAACGGGTTCGCGCTCTTGTTGCTACTGCTTGTCGGGACGGTGTTCGTCACGTCACCGGCCAATATGATCAACAACTTGTTCGACGGTAATGCGTCAACGCTCGCCTGGGTGCTCCTCGCCATCTTCGGCTACTACATTTTGGCGACGCTCTTACCTGTCGATAAGATCATCGGGCGCATCTACCCGTTCTTCGGGGCACTCTTGTTGATCAGCGCCGTCGGCATCGCCGTCAGCCTGTTCGCCCAAGGCTATCAGGTCCCTGAGATGACGTTCACGAACATGCACCCGGACGGCTTGCCGATCTGGCCGCTCTTGTTCTTCACGATCTCGTGCGGCGCGCTCTCAGGATTCCACGCGACGCAGTCGCCGATCATCTCGCGGACGACGATGAAAGAGAGTAATGGCCGCAGCATCTTCTACGGCATGATGATCGTCGAGGCTGTCATCGCCATGATCTGGGCAGCGGCCGCGATGGCGATCTTCGAACCGGGTCAACTGCTCGCGATGATCAACGCCGGCACACCGGCGCTCGTCGTCCAAGAAGTGGCGACGCTCATGCTCGGCAGCATCGGCGGCACGCTCGCCATCCTCGGCGTCATCGTCTTGCCGATCACGTCAGGTGACACGGCGTTCCGTAGCGCCCGGATGATCATCGCCGACTACATGAAGATCGCGCAGAAGAAGTTCGCATCGCGCCTTTGGATCGCACTCCCGTTGTTCGCCATCTCGTTCATCTTGACGAAAGTCGACTTCCGTCTCCTCTGGCAATATTTCAACTGGGCCAACCAGACGACGGCGGTCATCGCCTTGTTCGTCGGGGCGACGTACTTGTACATTAAAGGACGCAACTACTGGATTGCGCTCGTCCCGGGGACGTTCATGTTGTATGCGGTCTGGTTCTATATCTTGACGGCACCGATCGGCTTCAAGATGGACGGAATCATTCCGTACGTCATCGCGACGGTCGGGACGGTGACATTGTTCGGCTTGTTCTTCAAGCACGCCAAAGCGATGCGCGCCCAAGATCTCGAGTGCGACGCACCGGTTCGAAAAGCCGCATAACAAACAGGGGCCTGGCATACATTGCCGGGCCCCTTTGTTGATCAGTCATATAAGTAAATCGAGAACGTCGTCCCTTCTCCGTACACGGAGTCGGCGTGGATGCCCCAGCCGTGCGCCTCGGCGATCCGTTTGCAGATGCGCAGGCCGAGCCCGGTCCCTTTGATCGGACGGTGGGAGTCGGAGTCGACCCGGTAGTACTCGTCAAAGATGTACGGGATGGACTCAGGAGGGATACCGATGCCTGGGTCACGGACGGATAAGACGAGCGTCGTATCGTCCATCGAGCCCGTGATTCGGATCGTCCCGCCTTTCGGTGAATACTTGATGGCGTTGCCGATCAAGTTGTGAAGCAGTTGCAACAACTTCTCCTGGTCGGCCTCGATCGTCGCGTCGCAAGTGGACAAGACGACCTGGTGATTGGGGGATGTCGTCTCATAATGGGCGACAATGCCTTCAAGAACCGGTTTGAGTGCGAACGTCGACAGCGTCAGCAAGTCCGCGGAGTAGTTGACGCGTTGATAGTCGAGGAAGTTATCGACGAGCCGTTCGAGTCGCTCCGCTTCTCGCTTCACGAGCGTCAGCATGCCGTGCGTCTTTTCGTTATCGGTATGTTGGTACATGAGCAGTTCGGTGTAGCCGCTGATGGCGGTGAGCGGTGAGCGGAACTCGTGCGACAGCTCGGCTAAAAATGAGTCTTTCTGCTCCTCGAACCGGCGCGCTTCGGTCTCGTCGCGCCAGAGGATGAACACGCCGCGCGGGGTATAGGTGAAGTTCAAGATGAGTTGCAGCGTCCGGTCGCCGAGCTGAAAATAGTGGGGTTTCATACTCGGACAGCAGCCGAAGCGATTGTCGAGCAATTCTTCCCAAAAAGACGTCACGGCAACCGGGTCGGCCCCGTTCCGTTCGAACACATCATGGAAGAAGCGGCTCAAGGTCTTGAAATCGCTGAAGCGCCGTGTCGTCAGCGACGGACAGAAGGCACGGAGCGGTTGGTTCGTATACAGGTGGTTGCGGGTAAAATCGATATAACAGACGGCATCCTGCACTTCCTCGATGAGTGAAGCGATGGGAGAGTGCGGCAAGCGTCGTGTTGAATAGTTCGGGATGGCTCGTTTTGGACGTGTTCGGCCGTGCCTTGCGGATGAACGATAAAATCGGTTTCGGTCCATGCGTCGGCCTCCTCTCTACGATGTCGATTGATCTGTCTCTATTATACGACATTGTGCAGTATTTCCCTATATAGTCCATGGACCTACCTAAAAATGAGAGGAAATCGGGACGGTCGGCACAAATTGTTCAAACACAAACAGACGAAGCTGTACGACAATGAGAAGAGGAGGCGATATGATGAAGCAAGCGATTTTAGTGACCGGTGCGACCGGGAACGTCGGACAATACGTTGTGAAGTATTTAGAGAATCGAGGGGAAGCCGTCGTCGCGGCCGGGAGCAGGGTGGACGAGCTGCAGCGGCGCTTCCCGATGGCGGCACGACACGTCGAACTCGATTTTGAAAATCCGGACACATACGAAGCGGCGCTCGACGGGGTCGATCGCGTCTTTTTGATGCGTCCGCCACAGATCGGGGACGCGGACGTGTTCGTTCCGTTCATTGAGGCGATGGCCGAACGTTCGATTCGACTCGTCGCCTTTCTTTCACTCATGGGCGTCGAGACGAATCCGTTCCCGCCACACTATAAGATCGAGAAGTACATCGAGCAATCAGGTGTTCCATCCGTTCATATCCGGCCAGGTTTCTTCATGCAGAACGTGACCGGCGTCCACGCCGAGGAGATCCGTCAAGACGACGAGATCTTCATCCCGGCCGGTAACAGTCAAGTCAGCTTCATCGACGCCGAGGATATCGGCAAGGCGATCGCGCACGTCTTAGCCGACCAGGAGTCACATCGCAACACGGCCTATACGCTCACCGGACCCGAGGCGCTCGATTATGTCGACATCGCCAACCAATTGACGATTCTGACCGGGCGGCGCATCACGTACGCCAAGCCGAGCATGCTACGCTATCGCTCACACTATATTCAGGAACGTGGTCTGGATCCAGCGTATGTGAATGTGACGATGGCGCTCTATCTCATGACACGGCTCGGTACGGCGAAGGCGGTGACGGACGACTTTGAACGGTTGACCGGGGAGAAGCCACGTTCGTTTGCTGAGTTCGCACGTGATCACGTAGATACGTTCCGGCGCTAAAAAATACACCTTCATCCTTTAGCGGATGAAGGTGTATTTTTTAGAATAACGTATACGGGTTGACGCTGTTGGCGGCTGTCGAGCCGCTATAGACGTACTTGTTTTTATGGATCTCGAAGTGGAGGTGGCTCCCGAACGAGTTGCCGGTATTCCCGATCGTCCCGATGTTCGCGCCTTTCGAGATTGATTGGCCTTTGACGACGTTCAACCGATCCATGTGGGCATAGACGCTCGTGTACGCTTGGCCGTTGATCGTATGCGAGATCATGACGTGGTTCCCGTAGGCGCCATAGTTTCGGGCGACGATGACTTGACCGGAAGCGGCCGCTTGGATCGGTGTCCCTTTGACGGCCGCGATGTCGATGCCGTTATGGAACGTGTAACCGTACTTTCCGCTCGCCGGGCCATACCCTTGCGACAATCGGCCTTTCGCCGGCATGATGAATTTAGCCGCCGTGGCCGCCTTCAATGCCGTACCGCTATATTTTTTGACATATGTACTCGCTACATATTTCGTGCTGCCGTTGTAATTGATTTTCGTCCATGAGCCGGTCGCCCCTAGATACGTGAACGATTGACCGAGCTTGGCGCTGCCGACTTTTTTGTAGGCGGTCGATGGACCCGTCCGCACGTTCAAGCTGTTCGTTGTGATTTTGACTTTATAAGAAGTGGCTGCCTCTACCGGTGTTGACGTTTGAAGCGTCAAACCGGAAACGAGAAGTGCGCCGAGAGTAATTGTCATTAATTGTTTTTTCATTTTTTGGTAAATCCTTTCGGTCAGTTAACAGGGCGACGGAACGATGTTTTTCTTAACCTTCTTTAGGAATTTTACCATCAAAAAATATAATTAAATATGTCATTTATATTTCAAAAAAATATATTGAAATTTATTCTTAAAGTTCGTAATTCTTTCACAAGCATCAAGTAACATAGTCGCCTTGTCTGACTATGTGCAAACAAAACGGCCACATCCTTTTTAAAAGGGTGTGGCCGTTTCGCGTGTGTCTTTTAGTATTCAGATAGTTCTTCCTCTGTGACCCACTTATGATTGGTCACTTTCTCGCCAGACTCTAAAGTGAAGTCAATCATATAGACGGTCGTCTCTTCGACGGAATCGATAGTAGCGGTCGTACCGTCCATGCCTTCCAGGTGTGACGTTGAGCGTCCCGATCAAACCGGCCGACATGCCGAGGTGATCGAACAATTGATGGGCGAGAGATGTCATGGAAGAAGTGTGGGCTCAGAGGGGTGAATAATGGTGTTTCAAAAAAAAAAGAACAGGAAAAGAAATACGTAGAAGCAAATTATAGAAAGGCGGGAGAGAACGATGAAAGCTTACATGAAATTTGGATTAATGATTTTAGTGTCGACGTTCCTTATGTACTGGCTCATGTTTTTGAATGTGTACCAGCTCGACCACATCTTCTTCAGTCAGACGCGGCTCTATATGGCACTCATCATGGGATCGGTCATGGCGTTCGTCATGTTGCTCTTTATGTGGGGGATGTACAAAAACAAGAAACTGAATGCCATCATCTTAGGGGCAAGTGCGCTCGTGTTCGCGCTGTCGCTTTGGCTCGTCCGCAGCCAGACGACGGTCGATGACGTCAGTTGGATGAGAGCGATGATTCCGCACCACTCGATCGCCATCTTGACGAGCGAGCGGGCGGAGATTGAAGACCCGCGCGTGAAGCAATTGTCAGAAGAAATCATCGAGGCACAAGAGCGCGAGATCGCCGAGATGAAGCGGTTGATCGAAGAGTTGGAGCAAAAAGAAGAGGAAGCGAAAGCAGACGTGGCCGAATAAAGCGGCCACGTCTGTCAGTTTCCAATCAGCGGATAGTCATGAACATATTGCCGTGCCTCGATTTCATCGAGCATAAAGTGGGCGACATCGGCCCGGTCAATCATCGGTTTGTCGAAAGCGAAATAACCGGTCCGATACTGCTCTGTCTTCGGACCTTCTGACAGACGAGGACAACGGACGACCGTCCAATCGAGCCCGCTCGCTTCAAGGATCCCTTTTTGCGTATAACTATCGCGAAGCAGATCGCTCGCGAGCGTCTTCATGAGCGTCTCGGCAAAACGGCTCATAAACTTCTGTTTGACGTCTTTTGGTACTTTGACGGTCGCGCCGGTCAAGTTGATGACCCGTTTCACACCGTACTCATGCATCGCGGCGACGACGTGTGACGTCGCTTTTTCGAGGATATCTTTGTTCGACGTCTTCGTGTGGCCGAGTGCCATCACGACAGCGTCCGTTCCTTCGACGGTCCGGAAGACGTCCGCCCGATTTTCGGCATTTCCGCGGATAACTGTGAGCCGGGCGTGGGTGATGCCGAGTTTTTCTGGCGTCCGGACGAGCGCTTTCACGTCATGGCCTTGTTCGAGTGCTTGGGCGATCAACTCACGACCCGTTCGCCCGCTCCCTCCAAATAGTGCGATGTTCATTTCGCTCACTCCTTCATTGTTAGTAGATATGTTTAGCGTACCCGTTCACGTATATAATTAGAAGTACGCACAATTCTGTCATATACTATCTTTAAAGATACTAAAGGAGTGAATCCTATGCAGGAGTGTCCAGTTGAAACAATCGTGCAAAAGATTTCCGGGAAATATAAGATGTTGATTCTTCATCGGCTCGGCACGCTCGGGACGAAGCGCTTCAACGAGCTGTGCCGCTTGTTCCCACAGGCGACGCCACGGACGATGACACGGCAGTTGCGGGAGCTCGAACACGACGGACTGATCATTCGGACCGTATATTCGGAAATTCCCCCTCGCGTCGAGTACAAGTTGTCAGAAGAAGGTCGATCGCTCTTTCCGATTTTAGAGCAGCTCGGACGCTGGGAGTATGAGCGCCAAGGACTACCTCATGTTGAACTACATTCGTGAGACAACAGGAGGGCTCCGTACTAGAGATCAGCCAGCGTCTTCTGTCTCATCATAGCTTGAGAAACGTGAGAAGAACGAGGGCCATCTAGACTCGACGGTTAGCGGATCCGTAAATTTTCTTCGATGAGCGCGGCGGCCAACGTGAGCGCTTTGATTCGCCGTTTGGCTAGCGTCAGTTGTGATTTGTAGCGTTCGGGTTGCGCTTTCGCCTCGAGGGTTGCCACTGTCTCGTCCAATTTGTGAATAATCGAGTCGATTTGTCGTTTTGCTTCAAGTAGGGTCTGTCGATGTGTAGTCCATGAGGCCTCCTAAAGTTTTTTTATCTAGTATACACATGAAAAACCGTGGCGAGCGCATCGGATTGGCATCTTTGTGATATATCGTTAGCACGGTGTTTTATTAAGTACGGAGCGATGAGGCAAGAGTTGACATGACAGTTTTTTAGAAATTGAGCTGGAATTATCGAGTAAATCGAATAGAAAGAGGCCACCATGAGCGAACAAGTCGCTTACGGTGGCCGCTTCATATTAAATTCTTTGAAATCGGTTGGGTATATCCCAATCTCTTCGCTTATTTTTTAGGATTTTGGAATTGATTAAGGACGCCTTTCAGTTTGTCCGTCAAAGAGTTAGAGTGTCCATCGCCGCTTCGTTGACCGGTAGTTTTATTATCATTCATTTTCCCGGTGACTTCTTTCGCCTTGGCCGCAACTTGATCGATGATGCGGTCATACTTACCGTTTTGTTTATCAAAAATAGGCGAGAATACGCCCGCTTCTAAGCGACCAGGGCGAAGCCCCAGCGAAAGTGGGCGATGAATCGCCACGAACTTTTCTGGGTATAAATACCTAGAGGAGGTGAACGGCGTGTCGACACACAAAGGGTACAGATTTCGGATCTATCCGACCGAGGAACAGGAGGTCCTGATCGCCAAGACGCTCGGCTGCGCCCGCTTCGTCTTCAACCATTTCCTGGCGAAGTGGGACGAGACGTACCAGGCGAGCGGGGCAGGACTGTCCTACGGCGCGTGTTCCGACGCGCTCCCATCCATGAAAGAGGAGCTCGCGTGGCTGAAAGAAGTGGACAGCACGGCCCTGCAGTGGTCGTTGAAGCACCTGGCCGACGGTTATGACCGCTTCTTCACGAAGCAGAACGGGCACCCGCGCTTCAAGTCGAAGCGCAACCCGGTCCAGTCGTACACGACGAACATCCAGGGCAAGTCGCAGCAGCCCGAGGTGTCGATCGCCGGGAACCGGCTCAAACTGCCGAAGCTGAAGTGGGTCCGGTTCGCCAACTCGAGACGGGTCGAGGGTCGGATCCTCAGCGCCACGATCCGCCGGAATGCGACGGGCAAGTACTTCGTCTCCCTGAAGGTCGAGCAGGACATCGAGCCGCTTCCTCAAACCGGCTCCTCGGTCGGCGTCGACGTCGGTCTGAAGCACTTCGCAATCTTGTCGGACGGGACGGTGTACCCGAACGACCGCCATTTCCGCACGCTCGAGAAAAAATTGGCACGTGAGCAGCGCAAGCTGTCCCGCCGTCAGCTCATCGCCCTGAACAAGAACGTAAAATTGTCCGAGGCGAAGAACTATCAGAAGCAGAAGCGCAAGGTCGCGCGCATCCACGAGAGAATCGCGAACAAGCGCAACGACTTCCTGCAGAAGGTGTCGACCGAGATCGTCAAAAACCACGACGTCATCGGGATCGAGACGCTGCAGGTGAAGGACATGCAGCAAAACCGCCAATTGAGCAAGGCCATCTCCGACGTCGGTTGGTCGGAGTTTTTCCGCATGCTCGCATACAAGGCCGACTGGTACGGGAAGACCGTCGTCAAGGTCGGGAAGACGTTCGCCTCGAGCCAGCTCTGCTCAGGTTGCGGCCATCAACACAAAGACGTGAAACATCTCGGCTTGCGTGAATGGACGTGCCCGAACTGCGGCGTCCACCACGACCGCGATGTCAACGCAGGACTCAATCTCAAACGAGAAGCCGAACGCATCCTGGCCTCTTCAACCGTCGGGACGACGGGGTTAGCCTGATCAGGTTTCGGTCGTTAGACCGGATAACTCAGGAATCCCTCACCTCCAAGCGCAGCGTAGGTGGGGGTAGTTCAAGTTCAGACATGTGTCTAATTCCTCCTCGTTTGAAATCTATATAGATAATATAACCGAATTTGCACGAATTTAAAATTTTGAGGTCATTAGAACTTGTTTTTACGGCTTCTAATCGTCATTGGCGACCACCTCCGGAACAATCATATAAGCAGACTGGTTACACTCTCAGCTTAACAGGGAACAACCAAGTGACAAATACAGCAGGTGTAACTGACTCGACCACAAATTGAGAAGGAGGAAATGAATCATGAAATACTTAGTCACAGGTGCGACCGGAAAACTCGGATCAAAAATCGTCGATGTATTACTCGAGTCCATTCCGGCGAGCGAACTTGCGGTCAGTGTCCGCAACCCGGAGAAAGCGGAAGCGTTGAAAGCGAAAGGCGTCGATGTGCGTCACGGGGACTTTGACAAACGAGAGACGCTCGATACGGCGTTCCGCGGCGTCGAAAGACTGCTGATCATCTCGACGGACGGGGACAACGACACACGGATTCGTCAACACGGAAACGCAGTCGAGGCAGCGAAACAGGCCGGCGTCGGTTTTATCGTCTATACGAGCCTCGCGAACGCGACCGACAGCCAAAACTTGATGGCACCGCCGCACGTCGCGACCGAGGCGGCAATCGAAGCGACGGGCATCCCCCACGCTTTCCTGCGCAACAACTGGTATTTAGAGAACGAACTCGGCAACATCCAAGGGGCGCTTGCCGGTGCACCGTGGGTCAGCGCGTCACGTGACGGCAAAGTCGGTTGGGCGCCACAACAAGATTACGCCGAAGCCGCAGCGAACGTCCTTCTCGCTGACGACTTCGAAGCAGAGATTTATGAGCTGTCTGGTCCGCTCCATACCCAAGCAGAACTCGTCAAGGCGCTCAGCGATGTCATCGGGCGGGACGTTCCGCTCCAAGAAGTGACGGCCGATGCTTACGGCGACGTCATGCGTGGTGCCGGTGTATCGGATTTCGCCATCCCGATCGTCGTCGGCATCCAAGAAAGCATCCAAAATGGGTCACTCGAGGTCGAATCGACCGATTTCGAACGTGTGCTCGGTCGTCCGGTCACGCCGATCCGTGAGGCACTCAAACAACTTATCGCAACGCTATAAAAACAGACCGCGAATTCGAATTCGTGGTCTGTTTTTTAGTTAGCCCGTGCTTCGAGCTGACACTAAAATTGCAGGCTCGCCAGAAATCGAGGCAGAAAAGACAGAGAAAGCAGATTCATCGCTTGAAAAATGCTAAAACAGGTCAACACTTCAGGGAAACAACTTCACAATCTCCCCCTCACCTACGATAAAACAAATAGGGGGTATGACCATGAAAAATTTGAATATGTCAAAAAAACTCACGGTATTGATTACCGTTTTTATCGCGACGCTCGTCGTTGTGGCGGCGCTCAGTCACGTCCTCATAGGGCGGATGGCCGACGCGGGAGAAGAAATCTATGAGGAACGGCTGTTGCCGATTCGCTATTTGGGTCAGATTCGGACCGACAACCGTGCGCTTGACGGTTATTTGCTCGAATTAATACTCGCGACCGACTCAGCACGGAATGAAGAACTGCAAGCGAGCATCGCGGAACGACGTAACAGCATCGGTACGAACCTCGAGCTATTCAACGAGACGTTCACATCGAAGGACGAGGAGATGAAGCGACAGGTCGAAAACTTGAACGCCGAGATCGTGTCCTACCTTGAAGGTTCTGAATTAGTGCTGCAGCCGTCACTCCGTGATGAGGACGCGGCGGCCTATCGCGTCTACATGAGCGACTTGAGACCGGTCCGGCAAAACCTAATCGAGACGGCCACTGTCATCATGGACGAAATCAATCAAGAAGCCGAGACGGCGAGTGCGGCGATGCAAACGGACCGCGAACGGTCGGTCCTCACCTTTTGGGCACTCGTCGCGCTCGGCGGAGCGCTATCGATTGCGCTCGGCATCTACATCACGCGTCTCATCGTCCGTCCGATTCGTGAGTTGAACAGACTGATGAGCCAGGCCGGTGCCGGTGATTTGACGGTTGAGAGCACATATGTGTCACGGGATGAGTTGGGTTCCCTCTCGACTTCGTTCAATGAGATGAAAGATAGTCTCCGGGAGTTGATCGGGAATGTCACGTCGACCGCCGGACGCGTCGCGACGTCGTCCGATGATTTGAAATCGAACGTCGAAGAGACGACGAAAGCGACTGAGATGGTCGCCGTCACGATGGAAGAAATCGCGTCAGGCTCGCTCCGTCAATTGACGCGGGTGAAAGAATCGAACGGCACACTGACGGAACTGACGAACGGAATCCATCATGTCTCGGGCAGCGCCCAACAGATGACAGAGCTTTCGGAAGGGGCGCTCCGGAAAGTCGGTACCGGGAATGACTTGATTGAGACGCTCGAGACACAGCTCGAGGAGATGAGTGGGAAAGTCAAAACACTCCAACACGTCATCGGCCAACTCGACGTCCGTTCCCAAGAGATCGGGACGATCACCGGAACGATTTCAGGCATCGCCGAGCAGACGAACTTGCTGGCGTTGAATGCGGCCATCGAAGCGGCCCGGGCCGGCGATCATGGACGCGGGTTCGCCGTCGTCGCCTCTGAAGTGAAAAAGCTCGCCGAAGAGTCGGCCGTCGCGACGAAGTTGATCGCGTCGCTGATCACGGACACGCAGTCGGAGACGAAACAAGCCGTCAAGACGATGCACGTCGTCGAAGACGATATGGCGCATAGCGTGACGAACGTCCAACAGGCAGGGACGGCGTTCGATGAGATTAAGTTCGCGATTGAAGAAGTGAGTCAGAAAGTCGAGGAAGTGTCTGGTGCTGTCGAAGAGATGGCGGCAGGTGCGACCGAGGTGTTGACGTCGGTGCATGAGATTCAAGGCATCACCGAGACGACGGCGACCGAGACCGAGAACTCATCGGCGGCGACGGAAGAACAGATGGCGTCAATGGAAGAAATCACGGCGTCGGCGCAAGAGCTGTCGAATATGGCAGACGAGATGCGTGAGATGACGAGACGATTCAACGTCTAAATAAGGTAGGGAGCATTCGTGCTCCCTACCTTATTTGCGTTGCGTATTCGTTTTCCATTTATTGTAGAAGTTGTACGGTTCGGTGACGCTGACTGTCGTCCGGAACGAGTACTGCTCTTTTTTCAAGTGGCGGATGATGTAGTCGAGCGATGCGGGTGGGGTTGCTTGATCGTGCATCAAGACGACCGAGGCGATGTTATTCGCTCGATTGATGCGCACGTGACGAATCGTTTCGTATTGGAGTAGGCGTGGATCGTCTTTACGTTTCCAGTCAAGGCTGTCAACGTTCCAATCCCACATGTGAAATCCGGCTTTCTCCATGGCATCCCTATGCGCTTTCGTCATATGGGGTACGCTTCCGTAGGGGACTCGAATCGTGCTCGTCTTCACGCCGGTCGTCTTGAGGATGAGTTGCTGTACTTGCTTCATCTCGTCGACAGCGGATTGCGGCGATTTGTAAAACCGTTTTTTATCGTGGGACATGCTGTGGAGACCGAGTGTATGGCCTTCGGCGACGATTCGTTTCAACGTTTCTTCGTTGCCTTTAACGTTTTTACCGAGAATGAAGAACGTCGCTTTCACTTGATGCTTTTTTAACACGTCCAGCAGGGCAAGTGTTTCTGCCCTAGGGCCATCGTCAAACGTCAAATAGACGATTTGCTTGTCATCGTAGCGCTTACCTTTTCCTTTCGCGAGTGTAGGATGGACGCTACTTACTACGAAACAGACAATTAGAAAACTGAGAAACCATTTCTTCATCGTGCCCTTGTCTCCTTGCATACTTTTTAGGTGTGGAACTAATTTCCATTTCTGATTGTATGACAAAAGAGAAGCACGCTCCATCGCCTTTTTTCACGATAAGGAAATAAGATTTAGTTTAGCCCGAGCCACTTTTTGACCGGATTCCGGAAATAGTAGGTGACGCCTAGCAGACTGACGAAGACGAGCCCGGCGATGAAGATCGTCGTCACGCTCCCTGAAGCGAGGCTAGCCCCTAAAAAACTGTAGGCGAGTGTCCCGGGGATCATCCCGAGCACGGTCGCGAGCAGGAACGACTTGAACCGCACTTTCGCGATGCCGCCGGCGTAGCTGAGCAGATCAAAACTGACGAGCGGGATCAGGCGCAGCACGAACACGTATAAAAAGCCGCGCGCCTCCATCTGGGCGAACAGTTTCTCTGACCACGGATACTTCTCGACTTTGAGCACCGAACGTCCGAACAGCCGGGCCATGACGTAGCCGGTCACCGCCGCCGCGGTCGCACCGAACAGGATATAGAGGACACCGGGCCAAACACCGAATGCGAGACCGGCGCCGAGCGACAAGACAGACGTCGGCAAGAACACGAGCGGGCCGATCGCATAGATCAAGAAGAAGACGAGTGGTCCCCACCAGCCGAACGACAAGACGATGTCCCGGACGTCGGACGGGCGAAGCTCGTAATGGAAATGGGTGATGTAAAAGATCGTCCCGAACAGGACGAGCATGAGACTGATTTTGAGCGGGCGTGGCATAACGGGTCCTCCTTTCGACGAGTATCTCTTCTCAGCATACAATAGCGGGCGATTCAGGGGCGGTAACCAAGCTTACAAAATGTGCCGAAAAAAAGAGATGACCAACGCGGTCATCTCCGGTTTCCTCCATATAGCTCGATCCAGCGCTCCGGCGTCATCTTCGCGGCGAGCTCGCCGATCAAGTCGTACGGGATATGCAACACGTTCTTGAAGCGGATACAGCTCTTGCCCATGTCGAGCTTCGTCGGCACTCGTTCAGCGTACGCCTGCTCGAACCAACGCAATACGTCTTCGTCGGCGTAGACGCCCATGTGATACAAGGCGACGTGATTCTTCTGGGCGATGACGCTTATAAACGGCAACGGGGTGCCCGGCGTCACGTGATAACCGGGCGGGTACGTCGACAGCGGCACGACGTAATGGACACCTTTCCCGTCGGTCGTCTTCTCGAACCCGTCCGGTAAGTTCGCGTCGATCACGTCGATCAAGCGGATGAAGCTGTCGAGCCGTTTATCGTCGACGAGTGTCGTGTAATCCATCACACGTCACCTCCTCGTAAAATCTTCGCCTTCGCCTTGCCATTAGCCAGTTCATCGCCTTGGTCGGTCACGGCATGATGTTGCCTTCAGCCGGGATTGGATGTTGTTTCAACATGTTCGCGAAATGATAGAGGTTATACGCCAAAACCCGTCCGTTCTTTTTCGTGAAGGCGTTGTCGCGGCCGGCGTCGAGGTACGAGTCGCCTGGACCGGCTTCGCCGACCCAGTACGCGTCGACGTTCGGCGGGATGGTGAAGCCGATATGGGACAGACCGTACAGGATTAAGGCACAGGCGTGTTTCGCCCCGTCCTCGTTGCCCGTTGCGACGACACCGCCGACTTTGTTGTAGTAAATGGCTTGACCGTGTTCATTTTTCAGCCCGCTCCCGCCGTATAGCCGTTCGATCACTTGGGTGGCGACGCTGCTCTTCTCCCCGAGCCAAAGCGGCGTCCCGATGATGAGGATGTCGGCGGCTTTCACTTTGTCGAAGAGTTGCGGCCACTCGTCGCCAGCCCCTTCGTCCTCGGTCACCCCGAAAGCGATATCGTAGTCGACGACGCGGACGATCTCTGACTCGACGCCGAGTTTGTCAAAGTGGGGGATGATGTCTTTCATCAGACCTTCCGTATGCGATACCGTGTCTCCGCTTTTCAACGAACAGTTCAAAAATAGTGCCTTCATCACGATTCCTCCTTCTCAAAAGCAAGACGTTACGAAGTTCTCCATTCCAAAATTCCGGTCAAGTCGTCGTAGACCGCGTCTGGACGCACATCCATCGTTTCGAAGGGCTTGCCGTCACGATTGATCCACGCCGTCTGGAAGCCGAAGTTCTTGGCGCCGATGATGTCCCAGCCGTTCGAAGACATGAACAGCACCTCGTCCCGCTTCAAGTCGGTCGTCTTGAACCAGCTCATATAGGCGGCAGGTGACGGCTTGAACTGTTTGACACCGTCGATGCTGACGAGTTCGTCGAACAGTTCGGTGAACGACGCGTTCGCGATCAATTGTTCAAGCATGTCAGCGGTCCCGTTCGACAAGACGACGGTCCGATTGTCCTGTAGCTGCTTCAACACGTCCTCGACTTCCTCATATGGTGAGAGTTCCGCATACGTGGCGATGAGCGTGTCCTCGACGTCGCTAGATGCGGTCACGTCGGCCGCCGCTAAGGCGTAACGCAAGGCGTCACGCGTGACGACCGAGAAGTCTTCGTAGCGGCCCGAAATCTGACGGATGAAGAAATATTCGAGTTGTTTCGTGCGCCACGTCTGACTGATCGGGTCACCTTTCCCGGGGAACTGTTCGTCACACGCCGCCTTGACGGAATGGACATCGAACAGCGTCCCGTACACATCGAATACGAATGCTTTTATCAAATAATCCCCTCCTAAAGTTCGTCTAGCGCCTGGTGGACCTTGTCCGCGTGGATCGAGAGACGCAGTCCCTTTTTGATATACCCGTCTTTCTTCAAGTTAGACATGATGACGCTCGTCGTCTCCCGTGTCGTCCCGACCATGGCGGCGATATCGGCGTGAGTCAGCTTCATGTTGATCGTCTGCCATTCTTTTTTGCGTTCACCGCTCTTCTCGCTCAACTTGAGGAGCAGGAACAAGATGCGGTACTTCACGTCGGTCAAAGCAATCTTTTCACTGAGCGCGTACACTTCCTTAAGTCGCACGGACAGGATGTTGATCAGCTTCAAGGCGATCTTCGGATTCTTTTCGATAAATTGCTCGAACTCATCGACCCCGATCGTACAAAGATATGTGTCCGTCATCGCCTCGGCGTACAAGTCATCGTCGGTCAACGAGAGCGTCGCCGTCTCACCGAAGATATTGCCGCTCGTCAAAATGTCGACGGTGAACTGTTTGCCGTGCTGATTCATCCGATACAGCCGGACTTGTCCTTCTTTCAACAGGAACAACGCCGGGATCGGTGCGTCCGGGGAGACGATGACTTTCCCTTTCTTGACAGGACGCATCTTACTCATCTCATCGATCACTTTCAACTCTTGCATCGGCAGCTCGTCGAACAGGCTGATGTGTGAGAGTAACGTCAATTTGTCCATCGTTCACACCTCGCTTTCGTGTAATCTGTCTTACTGTCTCTCTTGATTATAAGCGATAGAATGAGGAAAAAGGGGGGAGTCTCGTGCTCGAACTTTATACGATCGACGGCTGTTCACGGTGTCACCGTGTCAAATTGCGCTTAGACGAATTAGCAATCCCGTTCGTCGAAAAAAATCTATTCGAAGAACAGCGCTTTGCCGAAGAATTGATCAACTTGAACCGCGAACTTGTCACCCCGGCACTCGTGAACGAGACCAGGGTCTTCACGGGAGACGAGTTATGGGACGAACTCGAGCTACTGACAAAGTGAACAGGCGAAAAAAGGGAGCAGGGTGACTCCCTTTTGTCATATTGTGACGTGTTCGGTTAGGAAACGGGTGACTTCACCTGGCGTCTTCGCGTTCGCGCTATGGAGATGCTTGCGCAAATTGCTGTTCCGTCGTGCTGTTCATACGCTGCCCTTTATTAACGAGTTGCCGCTTTCGGCACGACTTGTTTTTCGGTGCGTAGTTTGAAGACGATGGCCAAGATGAACGAGAAGAACAGATGCGTGACGAGACTCATCAGCTGATCCGGTGCGAACGCGTTCGCGAGGTTCGTCCCCATGCCCATCATGAGCGGCATGATGACGAGCGGACCGACGATCCAAATGCCGATGCCGAACAAGACGGCGAGCGCCCAAACGTTTGAGATGACCAAATGACCTAATCCGTACGTGACGCCGAAGATGATGCTGATGATCATATGGACGATCCAACCGACGACGAGACTTTCGCTCCCGACCATGCTGGCGATCATTCCAATCATGCCCATCATCTGCATCAGTAGACCAAATAAGATCCCGCCGATGACCCCGCCAATCACACCGTTGACCACATACCGTTTCATCTTCCTCACTCCTTTTAATTTGATACAATAAGTGTATAGCGAATAGATTTTGATTTCTGTAACCGGCCTTACAATTTAGAAAAAAAGACGTCGTAATGGACGTCTTTTTTGTCATTTCAGATTCTTTTTGATGTACTGGACGATTTTCCGGAGCTCGGTCGCGGTCGGTCGGCCGAACGGGCTCGTCTGAATCTGTTGATACAACAGACGCCCAGTCTCGTCGATGAGGAAGTAAGCCGGTTCCCCGTGCTCGCCGTGGTCGGCGTACGGGGCGTCGGCGCCATGGTACTGAACGCCGTAATCGAGCAGCGTCTCGAGCGACTCGTCTCGGAGGACAGGGAAGCTGAGCGTATTGTCGTCGGCCATTTGCTTCAAGTCCTCGGCGCGGTCGGTCGAGATCGTCACGAGCCGAATGCCTTTATCGCGGAAGTAGCCTTGTTGGATCTCGAGTTCTTTCAAATCTTGGACACAGACCGGACACCAGGCACCACGGAAGAAGATGATGAGATGCCAACCATCGTGCCGTTCAATCGAGTCTGTGAGTGAGAACGTGTCACCGGATACGTCCGGTAAGTTGAAGTTTGGGGCTTGGTCGCGTAAGTTGAAAAGTGTAGCCACTGGGGTTCCTCCTCTATGTTGTTTCGAGGAGGCAATCCTACCATGTCATCGGTCGCTTTGTTTGTAAGCTAGCTAACAATGGAGGAGGAATTCGATGTACGTTCCAAAACTATATGCCGTCAACGACGCTGAAGAAGTCCACGCTTTTTTGAAAGCCCATCCGTTCGGCACCGTCGTCACACATGATGGGCAGAAGCCGCACGCGACACACGTGCCGCTCCGAATTCACCATGAAGGTGATCACATCTGGTTCACGACGCATATTGCCAAAAACAACCCGCAATGGCAGTCAATCGAAGACCAGACCGTGCTCATTATCGTCCAAGGAGCGAACGCCTATATCTCGGCGTCCTTGTATGGCCACGAGGACGTGTCGACGTGGAACTATCAGGCCGTCCATCTGTATGGGAAGGCGACTCTCTTAAACGCGGAACAACTCGAGGAAGACCTGGTCGGACTGCTCCGTGACCATGAAGGGGAGAGAGAGAACGCCGTCGTCTGGGAGGAGTTATCTGAGCCGGTGCAACGGCAAAAACATGGCGTCGTCGGTTTCCGTATCGATATCGATGAAATGCAGGCGGCGTTCAAGCTGAGCCAGAACCGGAACGATGAGGATTATACGCGCATCGTCTCGGAGTTAGAGCAGGCAGGATGTCCGGTGGCGGATGTGATGCGAGATAACCGAGACCCGTCGACGTGAAGTCGATGGGTTTTTTGCGTATTTCACGTTGACAATGTCAAGCCGTTCAGCCTATACTCATGAATGATAATGATTATCAATGTCGATTAAACGGCATTGTCATACGAAAAGGGGATCAGAACGTGAAAAACTACAAAAAGATGCTACATATGTTCATCGTCATGTCTGCCTTCGTGCTCGTGCTCGCCGGATGCGGCTCGAACAATGAAGACGCGGCCACGACCGATGAATCGACAGACACAGCGGAAGGCTATCCGATCACAATCAAACACGCGTTAGGCGAGACGGTCATCGACAAGAAGCCGGAACGCGTTGCGACGGTCGCTTGGGCGAACCAAGACGTCGCGCTCGCGCTTGACGTCGTCCCAGTCGGTTTCTCGGCTGCGAACTACGGTGTCCAAGACGGCAGCGGCATGTTGCCATGGACGGCTGAGAAGCTAAAAGACCTCGGGGAAGACAACCCGAACATTTACCAAGACACAGACGGTCTCGACTTCGAAGCGATCGCTGACTCACAGCCGGACGTCATCTTGGCTGCCTACTCAGGCATCACGCAAGAAGACTACGACACGTTGAGCGAGATCGCACCGGTCGTCGCTTACCAAAAAACGCCTTGGGTGTCATCATGGCAGGACACGGTCCTCTACGACTCGATCGCCATGGGCATGGAAGCAGAAGGCAAACAGTTGATCGCAGACACAGAAAAACTCATCGCTGACAAAGCGGCTGAAGTACCGGACATGGCTGGCAAGAAAGCGGCCTTCATCGCGCTCAGCCCGGACGACCTTTCGAAGTTCTACATCTACACGACAGGTGACCCGCGTGGCGCCTTCATCGAAGAACTCGGTATGGAGTACCCAGAAAACATCACGGACCAAATTAAAGACGAGAACAGCTTCTACCTCGAGCTCAGCTCGGAGAACGCTGACATCTTGAACGACGTCGACCTCTTCGTCACTTATGGTAACGAAGAGACGTTGAAAGCACTTCAAGCGGACCCGCTCTACAGCAAAGTACCGGCCATCGAGCGCGGATCGGTCGTCATGATCGAAGACAACACGCCGCTCGCGGCTGCCGGGACACCGTCACCGCTCTCGATCGAATACACGATCGACGACTACTTGAAGCTCGTGTCAGAAGCGATCGGGAAAGTCGAGTAATCATATGAATACGCTGAAGAAGTTGCAAACGCCGAGACATTTCCCGCTCCTGCTCGTAGGATCGATCGTCCTGCTCGTCGTCTGCATGCTCGCTTCACTTGCTTTCGGCTCACGGACAGTCGGATGGGATGAACTGCTTGACGGTTTATTCCGTCCGGCTGTTCAGTCGTATGAAGCGGACATTGTCCGGCAACGGGTCGTGCGGACGCTGTTCAGTCTCATGTGCGGCGCGGCGCTCGGTGTGTCGGGTGCTTTGATGCAGTCGGTGACACGTAATCCGATCGCCGACCCGAGCATTCTCGGGGTGAACACGGGCGCGGCGCTGTTCGTCGTCGTCGGGATCGCGTTCTTCAACATCTCGACTGCGGGCGACTACATCTGGTTCGCCCTCGTCGGTGCACTCTTGACGGCCGCGTTCGTGTTCGGTATCGGCTCGCTCGGGCGGGGCGGCTCGACCCCGCTCAAGCTCGTCTTGGCCGGGGCGGCGACGAGTGCGGCCTTGTCCTCGCTCGTCATGGCGATCATGATCCCGCGCTCGAACGTCATGGACCAGTTCCGGTTCTGGCAAGTCGGCAGCGTCGGGGCGGGGACGATGGACTCGATTGTAACGTTCCTCCCGTTCTTCATCGCCGGCATCTTTATCGCCATTTTCGCGGCCCCGTCACTCAACATCATGGCGCTCGGCGAAGAGATGGCGACGGGACTCGGGGTCCGGATCGGTTCGTTAAAAGTCATCGCTTCGTTCGCCGGTGTCATCTTGTGTGGCGCGGCGACGGCATTGGCCGGTCCGATCGGCTTTATCGGTCTGTTGGCCCCGCACTTGATCCGTCTCGTGCTCGGGCCGGATGAACGGTATATCATTCCGATGTCAGCCTTATCGGGTGCCATCCTGTTGACGTTCGCCGATGTGGTCGGGCGTTTGCTCGGCAGTCCGGGCGAACTTGAAGTCGGGATCGTCACGGCGTTCGTCGGGGCACCGATTTTGATCGCCTTGACGATGAAAGTGAAGGTGCGTGGCCTATGATGAAGCAGTCAGTTCAACCTATCATTCACAATAGTCGCAAGCGCCGGCAGCGGACGGTGTTCGTGACACTCGTACTATTCGTGCTCGTGCTCGCCTTGAGCGCGACGATGCTCATGCTCGGCAACACGATCTATCCGGTCGCGGATGTCGTCCGTGTCTTGTTCGGGGAACAAGTACCGGGTGCGTCGTTCGCCGTCGGCACGATCCGTCTGCCGCGCATGCTCGCTGGCGTCTTCTCAGGACTCGCGTTCGGCATCGCCGGGACGGTGTTCCAGACGATGCTCAGAAACCCGCTCGCCAACCCGAACGTCATCGGCATCACGACAGGATCGAGTGCGGCCGCCGTGTTCGGCATCGTCGTCTTGCAGGCGAGCAACACGTTCGTCTCGATGATCTCGGTCATCGGGGGACTCGCGACGGTCATCGTGCTCTACGTCTTATCAAAAGGCGCCGTCTTCTCGATCGGACGTCTCGTCTTGGTCGGGATCGGCATCCAAGCGATGCTGACCGCGGTCATCAACTACTTATTGCTCATCAGTCGCCAAAACGATGTCGGGACGGCGATGCGTTGGCTGAGCGGCAGTTTGAACGGGGTCAAGATGGAGACGTTACCGCCGCTCATGCTCGCGGTCGCCCTCTGTCTCCCGGTCATCCTCCGCCTCAGCCGGCAGCTGCAGATTTTAGAGCTCGGGGAGATGACGGCGACGTCGCTCGGTATCAAGACGAACCAGACCCGGGTGCTCTTGATCATCGCCTCGGTGCTCATGCTCGCCTTGGCGACAGCGACGACCGGACCGATCGCTTTCATCGCCTTCCTCGCTGGGCCAATCGCGAAACGGCTCGTCGGGGATGGGCGCTCGACGATCATTCCGGCCGGACTTGTCGGCGTCGTCCTCGTGCTCGCCGCCGATCTGATCGGTCAGTTCGCCTTCACCGTCCGCTATCCGGTCGGGGTCATCACCGGCATGGTCGGCGCGCCGTATTTGATTTACCTCTTGATCCGGATGAACCGGAGAGGGGAGTTGTAACGAGAGAGGAGCCGTGTCGGGTGGGACACGGCTCCTGTTTCGTCTAGGTGAAAGCGTCAACAAAAAAATGTTGACTTGTCTCAAGTACGAGGTGTATGCTAGAAATCCTGCCCAAAAATCGAGGCACGGGAACTGGCATCAGTTCATTTTGAGTCAGAGAGGACATGATCCCATGAACCAACAACAATTAGTCGAGCGCGCCCGTCAATTGAAAGAGAACGCCTACTCACCGTATTCGAACTTCCGCGTCGGAGCAGCGTTGCTCATGAAGGACGGAACGGTCATCGACGGCGTCAACGTCGAGAACGTCTCGTTCGGAGCGACGAACTGTGCCGAGCGCACGGCTGTGTTCACGGCCATCGCGCAAGGCTATAAAAAAGGTGACTTCGAAGCCGTCGCGGTGTCAGGTGACACGGTCGACTTCTTGCCGCCGTGCAGCATCTGCCGCCAAGTGCTCGTCGAGTTCGGTGACCCGGATTTTAAAGTGTTGCTCACGAACGGCAACGCCGACGTCAAAGAAGTGACGCTCGAGGAACTCGTTCCGCTCGCGTTCACAGAGCTCGAAATGTAAACAGCAATGCCGAGTCCACGTGACTCGGCATTTTTTACTGCTTTGGTTTCCATTTATTGAAGAAGTTGTGCGGGGTTTTGATGCCTTGTAGCGTCCGGAACTCATAGCCGCGTTTTTTGGAATGGCGGATGATGTAGTCGAGCGTAGCCGGTGTGATCGAGTGATCGTGCACGAGGACGATGGAGGCGATATTCGCTTTGTAGTTCGCGTTGAGCCGGGCGAACACTTGATTTTGGACGCGACGATTATCGCTCTTATAGCGCCAATCTAGACTGTCGGCGTTCCAGTCCCACATTTGGAAGCCGGCTTTCGCCATTGCTTGCCGGTGTGCTGATGTCATGTATGGATTGCTGCCGTACGGGGTGCGGACGATGTTCGATTTGACGCCTGTCACTTGGAAGACGAGCTTTTGGACCGTCTGCATCTCGCGCACGGCCGTCGTCGGCGTCCGGTAAAACTTATGACGGTCGTGCGTCATCCCGTGCAGAGCGATGAGGTGTCCTTCGGCGACGATCCGCTTCAGCAGTTTCTCATTGCCTTTTATATTGTTGCCGAGGATGAAAAACGTGGCCTTGACCTTATGCTTCCTCAAAACGTCTAGCAACGCGCCCGTCTGACGATGCGGCCCGTCATCGAACGTCAAATAAATGAGGCTGCGGTCGTTGTACGCTTTCGTTGTCGCCGCGGATGCTGGCGACAACGGGCTGAGCAACAGACAGGCCAACACGAACAAAATCAAGCTCTTCTTCATCGTATAAACCCTCCTAACTAGACGGTGCCGGCATGAAATATACGTTATCCTTTACCCGATTAGAAGGTCAAACAGCATATTTTTTTACGAGAAATGGATGATTCGCGTTGCTCGTCTCAGTTGATGGCTGACGGTGTTTTGAAGAACTGGATACTCTTGAAGTCACCAGTCGTTTTTGGGTATAACAAGGTAAAGGCGATATGAGAGAGGGGTGAATCAGTTGACTACGGTTGCTTATAATGAAGCGCGGAAAAACTTGAAGAAAGTCCTTAATCAAGTCCGCGACAATAGCGGAGCAATCACCATCGCTCGGAAAAATGGACGGAATGCGGTCATCATGCCTGAGCAAGAATACAACCGGTTGATGGAAACGATGTATTTGTTGCAAAGTCCGAAAAATGCTGAGCGACTTCAGGAATCTGTTCGACAGCTTCAACTAGTAAACACTCGACCGAACTAAAATGGACTCACACCTTTGCCGGTATGAGTCCATTTTCTATTGATATAGATCCCATAATCTTTTTGCCTGCTCCCGCATCATCTCTCGCAATTCAAGCGGTGCCACGACCTCGACTTCCGCGCCGGCCGCGAGCAACTGCCGCGACAAGAAGGAGAGTTCCGCTTCCGGCACGACCCACTCATTCTTTTCCGAGATATCGGGTAGTACGTCTTCAAGCAGACGTAGCGCTTCGACCCGGTCGATCCGATATTGACGCAATCCATAGTCCGATCGACCGAACACGTACCATTTGAAGTTGAGGAGCGCCATCCCGACCGGCTCGATTGTGAACGTCCGTTGTCCTTTCGTCGTCGCGTACGTCATCTCGACTTTTCGTTTTCGTTCGACCGCCTCATACACGTCTTTTGTGAAGGGGGCCGATGGGACGGTCTTGTTTCCGAGCCAAAGGATGTTCTTTTCGAGCCGGGCGATTTTCGTCTCAAGATCATGTGGCAACTCGTTCACGTACCAGTCGGATAGCGTGTCGCGCATGTCGCCGAACGGCACGTCCGGGATCTGTTCCATCCATTTGAGCGTGAGATATAAGGCGACCGCTTCTTGTTCCCGGAGCTGGAGCGGGGGCAACAAGCGGTTCGGCAACATCTCATAACCGCCGCCCGTGCCAGGGACGCTCCATATCGGATAGCCGAGTTCTTCAAGCGTGAACATGTCCCGTTGAATCGTCCGGACCGAGGCACCCGTCTCTGTCGCGAGTTCGTCCGCCGTGAAGCGTCGTCCCCGGTTGAGCAATCGGATCAACTGCAAATGTCGTTTTTTCAAATGAACCATTCCCGTCATGTTTTGTCGTGTTTGTCGATTAAGCTGAATGTATCACGAACCAAGGAGGAATACATCATGGCAAACGTCGTCGTATATATCGCGATGAGTTTAGATGGAAAGATCGCTCGGACGAACGATCAGCTCGACTGGTTGTTCGAAATCGAAGGGGAAGGGGACAACGGTTACGCCGACTTCTTCAAGACGGTCGGTGCGGTCATCATGGGGCGGAAGACGTATGAGGAAGTGCTCCGGCTCGAGGACAATCATTACCCGTACGCGAACATCCCGAACTACATTTTGACAAGGAGCCCAGACCGGGAAGCCGAGCACGTCACGTTCACGGACGAGCCGATCGAGCAGCTCATCGAACGATTGAAACAAGACGTCGACGGAGATATTTGGATTGTTGGGGGAGGCGAGGTTATCAAAGCAGCGATGGAGCACGACCTGATCGACAGCTATGAGATTGCCATCGCTCCGGTCGTATTAGGCGAAGGGATTCCGCTCTTCCCAGAAGGCACGAACGAGACGAAGTTGAAACTGACGAGACAACGTGCGTCGGGACAGTTCGTTATGGTTACGTACGAACGATAAACAAAAAAGTCGACCCTCAAAGAGTCGACTTAGTCTATAAAAGCGTCACATGGATAATATAAAACGACATGTGACGTTTCATCATTGAAATAGCTTATAAGAAGTTTACAAGAAATGTGATCACGACAAATGATAGACCGAGTAAGACGAATGCGTAACCTAAGATTTTTGGACTGAACCAAGAGAGAAAGAAACTAAACAAGATTTCAACTCCATCTGTCGGTGTCCCTGTTTCTTTGGATTTTGTCTGATCTTTTGATTTAATGAGCAATACGCCAAAGACGAGAAAAGGGATTGCCGCAAATAAAGATTCAAGTACACTACTCAATTCGTCACTCATTCGATTTTGCCTCGTCTCTTATAATTCAGAATGGAAATATGTGGTTGGTAGTCCTGAGAAAAAGTATATCATGCCTTTCTTCCATTTGAAGCCCATATTTAGCATAGTTGTTTGATTTAACCAATATAAGGGCCGAGTTCACGATGAACTTGGCCTCTTCTTATACATGCTTCCGCTGAAACGCAGCAATCGCTTCATACTCTTCCGCGAAATGACGCGATAAGCGAATATAAATCGGGAGTAACTCCCGGTAGATTGTCGTCGCCTCTACGTCCGGAATGTGCTCATGCGTCACTTGCGGCACCGCCGTGAAGTCGTCGATGTCACCGAACGCATACTCGCCGAGCATGACCGCACCTAAGCACGAACTCTCATGGCTCTCCGGCACGACGACCGGCGTGTCAAAGATGTCGGCCATCATCTGGCGCCATAGCTTCGACTGGGCGAAACCGCCCGTCGCATGGATCCGGTTCGGTGCGCCCGTCAGTTCGTCGAGTGCGAGCATGACCGTGTACAAGTTGAAGATGACGCCTTCTAAGACAGCGCGGATGAAGTGCTCACGCTTATGGTGGATGCTCAGGCCGAAGAATGAGCCGCGCGCGTTCGAGTCCCAGAGCGGGGCCCGTTCGCCCATCAAGTACGGGTGGAACAACAGCCCGTCGGCACCCGGCCGCACCGTCTCGGCGATATCGGTCAGGATGTCATAAGCGTCCATGCCGAGCCGTTTCGCCGTCTCGACCTCGCTCGCCGCGAACTCGTCCCGGAGCCAACGCAAGATGATGCCGCCGTTGTTTACCGGTCCACCGATGACCCAATGCTTGTCGGTCAAGGCGTAACAGAAGATCCGGCCTTTTGGGTCCTCGACCGGCTCACGGACGACCGTCCGGATGGCACCGCTCGTCCCAATCGTGACGGCGACGACGCCCGGTTCGAACGCCCCGACACCGAGGTTCGACAGCACGCCGTCGCTTGCCCCGATGACGAGCGGGAAGTCCCAGCCGAGCGTCTCACGCACGTCTTGCTTCAATTGAATGATCTCGGTCGTCGGGACGAGCTCGGACAGTTGGTCCGGTGTGACGCCGGCGATATGTAACGCCTCCGCGTCCCAGTCGCACGTCTTCAAATTGAACAGACCGGTCGCCGAGGCGATCGAATGGTCGACGACGAAGCGTCCGGTCAGGCGATAGAAGACATACTCTTTGATCGAGACGAACTTGGCGGCACGCTTGAACACGTCCGCATGTTCCGCTTTTAACCAACGCAGTTTCGACAGCGGCGCCATCGGATGGACCGGTGTGCCGGTGCGCATATGGAGCGCGCGCGCGTCAAAGTCGCGTTTGATCTCCTGCGTGTACGGGTTGGCCCGGCTATCGGCCCAGGTGATGCTGTTCGTGAGCGGACGCCCTGTATCATCGAGTGCGATCAAGCTGTGCATCGCCGAGCTGAACGAAGCGAAGCGGATCGGACCGTCGGCTTGCGCCCGGACGGCACTGACTGCTTCAAGCACCGCTCCGTAGATGACGACCGGGTCCTGCTCGGCTGTCTCCGTGTCCGGGGTGAGGAGCGGGTACAGCACGTTATGTACCGCGAGTTGTTGGTGATGTTGAAACAGGACGGCTTTCGTGCTCGTCGTCCCGATGTCGACGCCAATGGTGTACACACAATCACTTCCTTATAACAGAATGGCTAACCTGACAATCGTTGCACCTGACACTGTCTAATTCCCTGATTGGATGACGCGAAACCGTTCGCATAGGGGAATACTGTTAGCAAAGGGGAGGGAGGAAAGTGAGCGAAGCGCGATACTTTGGGACGGCAGAAACGTTCCGTCACTGGCTGCAGGATCATCCTGACGAGCGCGAGCTTTGGGTCGAGTTCCGCAAGGGCGAAGGGATGGAGTATATTCGAGTCAGTGTATGAGGCACTCTGTTTCGGCTGGATCGACGGACAAGTGAAGAATGTGGACGGGACACTCAGGCGACGCTTCGCAACCTGATCGACAAGACGAGACAAGGAAAGCAACTCGGCAATTGGAACGACGGGAAGTTAGGAGACGATGAATGAGCTGTTTCATCGTTCACCCGACGTGGTATCGGATAAGGACAACCGAACGCTACGGGAGGAGAGAGGACGATGTCGCTCAATACGACGATGCTGGTCGTACTGCTCATATTGATGGTGCTTTTGATTTCGATGCCGTTCATGCTGCTGTTTTACTTATGGATGAAAGACCGCAATCAGCGCGAGCACGCCGTCCTCCGCAACTTCCCGCTCCTCGGCAAGGTCCGCTACATCCTCGAGATGATCGGCCCCGAGCTGCGCCAATACCTATTTTCGAACGACAACGAAGCGACGCCGTTCTCGCGGAACGAGTACGAGTCGGCCGTCATTTCCGGGAAATATAAGTCGCGGCTCATCGGTTTCGGGTCGGAACGGGACTTCGACGCGAACGGCTTCTACGTCCAGAACGCCTTGTTCCCGACGCAACGGACCGACTTGAAGATTGCCCGAGACGAGACGGTGACGACGCATATGTATCATCTCGACGCCGACAATCTGTTCACGCGAAAAGAGCACATCGTCGAGCAAAAGGTGTCACCGTATTTGTTGCCGCTTGCAGACGCGCCCGTCATCGGCAAAGACACGTGCCGGGAGCCGTTCCAAGTGCGCGGCCTCATCGGTCAGTCGGCGATGAGCTTCGGCTCGCTCGGCGAGAACGCCATCAGCGCGCTCTCGATTGGTCTCGGCCGGGCGAAAGGGACGTGGATGAACACCGGGGAAGGCGGCTTGTCCGACTATCACTTGAAAGGGGACGTCGACCTCGTCTATCAGATCGGACCGGCATTGTTCGGTGTCCGTACCGAGGGCGGGGCGTTCTCATGGGAGGCGTTCGAGGAGAAGAGTGCCATCAAACAAGTGCGCGCCTTCGAGCTGAAGCTCGCCCAAGGTGCGAAGACGCGGGGCGGCCACATCGAAGGTACGAAAGTGACGCCGGAGATCGCCAAGATCCGCAACGTCAAAGTCGGCGTCAGCATCGACAGCCCGAACCGGTTCAACGAGTTCCATACGAACACGGAGATGCTCGCCTTCATCGAACGGTTGCGCGACGTCGGGGGCAAGCCGGTCGGCATCAAGCTCGTCGTCGGTCGGCTCGATGACCTTCATGACTTGATCGCCACCATGGCCACGTCCGATCGATATCCGGACTTCATCACCGTCGACGGCGGGGAAGGCGGGACCGGGGCGACGTATCAAGAGCTCGCGGACGCGGTCGGACTGCCGCTTCACGCCGCGTTGCCGTACGTCCATCGTCTCCTCGTCGAGCATGGACTGCGCGACAAGATCAAACTGTTCGCCTCCGGCAAGCTCGTGACGGCCGATAAAGTCGCCATCGCCTTAGGCCTCGGCGCGGACTTCGTCAACATCGCCCGCGGCCTCATGTTCAACGTCGGCTGCATCCAGGCACAAGTGTGTCATACGAACCGGTGCCCGGTCGGTGTCGCGACGACGGACCCGAAGCTGCAACGGGCGCTCGTCGTTGACGAGAAGAGCTTCCGGGTGACGAACTATATCATCTCGCTTCGCGAAGGGCTGTACAACTTGACGGCCGCGGCCGGGCTCACGATACCGACCGAGTTCTCGGCCGAGCACATCATCTATAAGTATGACGACGGACGGGTGAAGCCGGGGACCGAACTGTTCGGGACGAGCGACGGCTAAGAGCTGCCGCTTTTTTGTCATTGCGAAATGTGAAAATTGCGGAATAGGCTGCGGATAGGGTTATGTTTTGACAAAGCGTGGAAATGATACATATCTAGCGAAATACGGATAGAGAGGCTGAACACTATGAACAACATCGAATTTTTGTCGGCTGACCACTATCGCGTGTTCAAACAACTGGCACGGCGGTTAGAAGACCCAGGGGCGGCGGGGAAAGAATATTTCTCGGCGCTGTATGTGATCGCGGGGAACGAGCGGGTGCGTGACATTCTGCTGCCGTACGTCAACCTCGAGACAGGGAGAATCAACACATCGACAATCATCGACGACAATACGTTCGATAAGGGCGAGCTCGTCCTCGTCAAACTTGTCATCCATCTGTACAACCATAAAGAATGGGTGCTGCCGACGGAACTGATCAGCCTGCCGCAAGAGGACTATCAGCTCGCGATGCAAGCGATCACGCTCTGTCGCGACGAACAGTTCGATAAAATAACCATTCCGGACGATGAAGAAGCCTGACATGGGCTTCTTTTTGGTTGTCGTCAAACCATCTTCAAGTTCATAACGTGAAATGTTTTATGCACGTCTGAAAGGGAAATTATTAAGTATATACTAAGTATATACATAGAGAGAGAATGAACGTTATGTCGTGAAATAAGCTATTCGTAAAGGGGATAGGGGCATGAATGGATTGAATCGATTCATTTTGGTCATCACGGGCATTGTCGGGTTGGTCAGTGTTGGGGTGCTGTTGCTCGGAGTCTATGACGTCCCACGACTCAGTTCCTATCTAGAACGGTGGCAAAATCAAGACGAGTACGTATACACCATCCTCGCAATCTCCATTTTCCTTGGCATTGTGTTTATCTTGATGCTTCTGACCGGACTCATCGCCAAATCGAAATCGGAACGATATACGATCGAGACAGGGGAAGGGCGAATCACCATCTCGACCGAGAAGATCGAGAAGATGGTGTACGAATCGTTGAAGACGTTCCAAGGCGTGCGGACGCCGGACGTCAAAGTCGACATCGATTCAAAGAAAGAGAGCGTCCACGTCCATATCGATTGTTCGGTCTTCAATCGTGACGGGCTGCCGACGCTCGGGAAAGAGATTCAGACGCACGTGAAAGAGCGGCTTGAAGCATTGCTTGAATTGCCGGTGACTGACGTGTCACTCCACATTCAAGATACGAAACGTCAAACGTCAGAACGAGTCGTATAAGGAGGTGCTGTGATGGATGTGAAAACGATGTTGTTTCCTTACCGATTCCGTCTGCTCGGAGTCGTTGTCGGGATTGTCATTGCGGTACTGTTCCTGACAATCGGCTTCGGCCAGACGCTTCTCATCGTGTCGTTGGCGTTTGTTGGATTTTTACTCGGCAAGTGGGCGGACGGTGTGCTTCGGGTAGACGAATGGGTGTCATTTTTCACGCGGAAGTAAACGGAACGAGTCAGTTCGAGGATTAGGAAGGGGAGAAGGGCTATGCAAAGCGAAAACACGAATGTCCAGAAGAGCGCGTCAGACGAAACGGTGCGTCAAAACAAGTTGACGTTTGAAGACCAAGTCATCAAAAAGATTGCGGGACTTGCGACTGGTGAGGTCCAAGGCATCTTGTCGATGAGCGGTGGCTTCATGAGCGGATTCGCAGACCGGTTCCGGAGTACAGAGGACATCACGAAAGGCATCGACGCCGAAGTCGGCGAACATCAAGTCGCGCTCGATTTACGGGTCATCGTCGAATACGGAAAGAGTATACCGGGCATCTTTAACGAGACCGTCGCCAAAATCAAGAAGGCGATGCATGACATGACCGGCCTTGATGTCGTCGAGGTGAATATGCATGTCGAGGACGTCATGACGCGGGCGGAGTTCGATGCGAAAAGTAAATCGAGTGAAGAAGGTACCGAGCCGAGCCGTGATCTTGTTTGACGAGGAGCACATAGGTGACGCTTCCCAGCGGAAAAACTTTAAATACTTTGAACAGGGTAGTGTCGTCCCGCGTGGGATGACACTACCCTGTTTTCTTTTTAAAGTCTAGCTACGTGTAGCCTGTCCAAAACAGGATACGGGCAAGGAAAAAGGATGCTCGGACAAAACGGAGGTTGTTCAGTACGTTCGACTGATCACAAAGGGCTTTTCGGGACTTGCGTTTTTTGTTGAAGCGTCATCATGATGCGGTGCGATTCACTCGTATCGAGATAGCTCGCCTCGTATTCGAATAGACCGCTTTCGAGCTCGGTCACACGGACGAGTCGGACGAGAAGCTCTGTCTTGTCACCGATTTGCGGCAAGAAGATCTTCAATTCGATGGCCTCGCTGACCGGCAGGCGGACCCGGGCGTGAAAATACAGCCCTTGCAGCCCGATCTTCGTCACGAGGATCGGGGTCGAGCCGATCGACAGCTCCCGGTCGTGGAACTTGTGGATCGTCACGCTCGCCTCGAGCGAGAACGCTTGTCGCGTGACGGCTGGGCCGACCGTCTCCGTCGTCGCTAGGAAGCGGTCCTCGAGCGCCTGTTCGAACTGCTCGGCGCCGAGCGGACGGCTGAACAAGTAGCCCTGGACGATGCGGCAGTTGAGGCGTCGGACGACATCGAGTTGTTCGAGCGTCTCGACGCCTTCGATGACGACGTCCATCGCAAACTCCTCGGCCATGAACAGGATCGTCCGCACGATCGCCTGTGACTTCTTGTTCTCATGCAAGTCAGCGGCGAACTGTTGATCGATCTTGATCGTCTTGATCGGATACTGCTGCAAATAAGAGAGTGACGAGTAGCCGGTCCCGAAGTCGTCGAGGGCGACACGGATATTGGCGGCGTCGAGCTGTTCGAGCGTGTCGTGAATCTTCCGATTATCGCTCAAGACATCGGTCTCTAGTATCTCGATCTCGAGCAGCGACGGCGTGAGCGTATAGCGGCGGAGCGCCCGCGTGACCGTCTCGGCATAGTGCCCATGTAACAGTCGTTTCGGTGACACGTTGATCGACACCGGGACGACGGGGAGGTCTTTGTCCTGCCAATCGCGGAGATGGGCGCACGTATGATGGAGCACCCAATCGGCGAGTTGGATGTGGAGGTCGCTCTCTTCAGACAACGGGATGAAGTCGTTCGGCGGAATCCGTCCCCATTCGGGATGTTGCCAGCGGACGAGCGCCTCGGCCCCGACGATCCGGCCCGACCAGGCGTCGACTTTCGGTTGGAATTCAAGGAAGAGTTCGTCCTCTTCGATGGCGCGACGCAGATCGTTGCCGAGCTGATGTCGCCGATACGAGTCGATATTGAAGCTCGAGGCGTAAAAGACGAACCGGTCCATGCCCGGCAAGTTCGTCCGGCCGAGTGCCGTGTTGGCGTACTGCAGCAGCTCTTCGGCGACGGTCGAGTCATGCGGATAGCGGCTGACCCCGATCGAGACGGGCGGGCGCCATTCGTACGGGCCGACTTGGATATGTTTCTCCCCGAGCTTGAGCAAAGACTGGCAGTTCATGATCAACGAGGGCTCGTCCGTGACATCGGGCAAGAGCAACATGAATTCGTCCCCCCCGAGATGACCGACGAAACTGCCGTTCGGCAATCGATGGAGCAGGGCCGACGTCGCCGCGGCGATCCAGTCATCTCCTACGGTGTAGCCGAAGTCGTGATTGATCCGGTGAATCGAGTTGAAGCTGATCGTCAGGACCGCGATGTGCTCGTATTGCTCCATCCGTTCGTCCAGCTCATGGAGAAACAGGCTCCGGTTCGGCAGACCGGTGAGCGAGTCGTGCATGGCGAGCTGCCAGATCTGTTCTTCTTGCGTCTTCAGACGGGTGATGTCGTGGGCGATACTGATGACGGCCATGACCGTACCGTCGTCGTCAAACTTCGGGATGAGGCGTTCCTCGACCCATTTGACGCTGTCGGTAAAGTTGGTCCGGTAGAGCACGGTCGTTTCCTGCCCCGCTTCGACACTTGTATGGGCGGCCCGGACTTTGGCCAAGTCGTTCCGATGGATCACGTGATGGCAAGATGTCGGGTCCTCGCTCATCGCTTGCGGTGCCGTCTGGAACAACGTCTCAAATCCGGCGGTATAAAACTCGAGCTTACCGGTCCGTAAATCTTTTCGGTAAATGGACGCCTCAACGTGCTTGTATAAGTCGCGAAGCCGTTCCACCTCGCTCTTTAAGCGGTCGTCTTGCGTGATGTCCCGGGCGATCCCGTACACGCCGACGATCGAGTGGTTATTATAGGCAGGGATGTTGGTGATTTGCAGCTTTAACATGCGGCCGTCCTTCTGTTTCGCCATGCATGTGTATGTCTCTTCAGTTCCTGAAAGGGCGCTTGCGAAATACGTTTGGATCCGTTCGGCGTCTGCTTCGGTCGTGAAGCGGGCGAAGTGTGTGAACAGCTCACGCTTCGTGTAGCCGAGCAAGAGCGACAATTTCTCGTTGGCGTCGACGATGTTCCCGTGGATGTCGAGCAAGAAGACCGGGTCGAGGTGTCCTTCGATGAAGTGGCGGTCGTTCGTGGCGTCAGCGAGTGCGATCGGTAAGTCAGTGGCAGCCAATCGAGATTTGAGCGGATTGATCCAGTTGAACCGAGTCATAGTTTCCTCCTTAATCTGAATATATCGAGTCAGGAACGGTGAAACATTCCAGATTTTTATTTCCAATCATTACAAAAACAGCAGCGTTTACAAATATACGCATAATTTGACGAGTAGTAAATATGTTTGAGTGAAGAGTCGGGAAAACGGGAAAATAGACCTAAAGCGTCGCGATATTAGAAGAATCGGGCAATCGTTTATATGTATACACCAACATGAATGACATCACACTATATATTTTCGATGTATATTATTTCCATATAATGATAGCGGAGTAAGCGTAGCCAGACTGTGATTCGAAGCACTGAGCGTGTCAGCCGACAGACCAGCATACCCATAACACGAAAATAAGTAAATCATGCGTCTCAAAGTATACACCTAATTTAAGGAACGGTCATGGAATTCATATAAGCGATGTGCTATCACATGATCGACGACCCGGCTCGTGCGGTGACATGCATGCCACGGACGAAACGTGAGGATAAATCGACCTTGTCCCTTGAGCTCGGGGCAACTTGTGCTCGCAGACGGGGGAGGGGCTGACCTTCGCCCGTTGCTTGACCGAATGAAAGATATGGTGCCGGAAAGCACCATCCAAGAAGACAGGCGGTTCATTCTTAGACGGTTAGAAGGTGCAGTCTGGTGAACAAATCAATGATCAGCTATGTCGCTGCCTTAGTTTCGCTACTTTTGGTCGGAATTCTATTTGTCCAGTTGCTTAGACTCGACTATGGTCACCGGTTGATTCCGACCAAAACCCATGAAGCGAGAGAGTTCAGGACGCTAGTGGGTGAGAGCAGAGAACTTGAAGGAGAGCTGATCGATATCTACATTCATCAAAACGAGGACGAATTGTCCGAGGCGATTTTGACGAACCTCAAATACGCGCTCGACTACGCCAAACTCCCATACACATCGATCACGGCTGCACAAATCGAGGGGCTCGCCCCGTCACCGCATAACGTGCTCGTCTTGAGCGGGGAAAACACGGAGCAGTGGCCGTACGAGACGATCAAACAGTTCGTCGAACAAGGGGGGCGTCTCTATATCGCCGGACGTTTCATCGATGCGAAGTGGGCCGACCTCGTCGGCGTCAGCGATTTCGGGGACTTTCTGGACGGGGTCAACGGGCTTATCTTTGAACGAGAACTCTTCCCGGGCTATGTCGATCTGCCGCTAGACTCTGAATTGTTTATCCATTGGGTATAAATACCCAAAGGGGGTGAATATCATGTTGAAGCATAAGGCTTACAAATTCCGAATATATCCGACAAAGGAGCAGGAAATCCTGATTGCCAAGACAATCGGTTGTTCACGTTTCGTCTTCAACCACTTCTTAGCGAAGTGGGAAGAAACCTACAAGACGACAGGAAAAGGCTTGTCCTACGGTTCCTGTTCGAAAGAAATTCCTACCTTGAAGCAACAGTTTGACTGGCTAAAAGAAGTCGATAGCACATCTGTCCAGACCAGCGTCAAACATCTAGCCGAGGCGTATGAACGCTTCTTCAAGAAGCAGAACGAACGGCCACGGTTCAAGTCGAAGCGGAACCCTGTCCAATCCTACAGGACCAACATCCAAGGCAAGTCTCAACTTCCTGAGGTGTCGATCGTCGGCGACCGGCTCAAACTGCCGAAATTGAAGTGGGTCCGGTTCGCCAACTCGAGGCAGGTCGAGGGCCGCATCTTGAACGCCACAATCCGGCGTAACGCCTCAGGCAAATACTTCGTCTCCCTCCTCGTCGAGCAGGAAATCGACGAACTGCCGAAGACCTGCTCAACCGTCGGCGTCGACGTCGGACTCAAGAACTTCGCCATCCTGTCTGACGGCACGGTGTACCAAAACGACCGCTATTTCCGCACGCTTGAGAAGAGACTGGCGCGCGAGCAGCGCAAGCTCTCCCGCCGTCAGCTCATTGCCTTGGACAAGAACATCAAGCTGTCCGAGGCGAGAAACTATCAGAAACAAAAACGCAAGGTCGCCCGCATCCATGAGAAGATCGCCAACAAGCGTACCGACTTCCTGCACAAGGTATCGACCGAGATCGTCAAAAACCACGACGTCATCGGCATCGAGACCTTGCAGGTGAAGAACATGCAGAAGAACCGCAAGTTGGGCAAGTCCATCTCCGAAGTCAGTTGGTCGGAGTTCTTCCGCATGCTCGAATACAAGGCCGGCTGGTACGGGAAGACAGTCGTGAAGGTCGGCAAGACCTTTGCCTCGAGTCAACTCTGTTCGAGTTGTGGCCATCAACACAAAGACGTGAAGCATCTTGGTCTGCGTGAGTGGACATGCCCGGGTTGCGGAATCCACCACGACCGCGATGTGAACGCAGGACTGAACTTGAAACTAGAGGCTGAACGAATCTTAGCCTCTTCAACCGTAGGGACGACGGGGCTAGCCTGATCAGGTTCCGGTCGTTAGACCGGATGACTCAGGAATCCTCCACCTCTAAGCGAAGCGTAGGTGGGGGTAGTTCAAGAACACTTATATAACTTTCCGCGCATTTCGAGCGGATATAATGAAACGATAGACGACCAGTTCGTTGTCGTCGACGCGATCGCGAACTTTGGACTCGTGTCGCACTTTATCCATCCTGACGACGTGCTGGACGAACGGCGTTCGAAAGGACAGGGCTGGGCGACGATGAAAGACTCGTTTGAAGACATGTTCAAGATGATTGACCGGACGTATCCGCATCTCGAGGCGCTCACCCAGTATGACGCCTATCAAAAGTACGAACTGTATCAACAAGCAGACATCGAGGTCGCTTATACTGAGGACACGATTGAAATAAACAGCCGCAAGATGCTGATTCCGTCGACGATGCTCATCCGTCTGCAGGCAGGAACATATTTGGAAACGGGCACGTTCTCGTTCGGAAACGTTCGCCCGTTCGGGGACAGCGGGACGTTGTATCAACTTAAATTGAAGACGTCTTACGTCAGTCTGGAGATTAAGAGTGATGCCAAGTAGATAGCAAACAAACGACTCCTCCGAGCATCTCAGAGGAGTCGTTATGTGTATTGAAAGGCAGAAACGCGACAAGGGCAGACCCGTGAGCGAGTCATGCATGGCAAGTTGCCAAATCTGCTCTGCTTGCTCTTTGAGACGACGCCCGTAACTTTATCAAAATTAGGCGAGAATACGCCCACTTCTAAACGTTAAGGGTGAAGCCCTAGTGAAAGTGGGAGATGAATCGCCAATCTCTCTTTTGGGTATAAATACCTAAAGGAGGTGAACATCATGTTGAAGCATAAAGCGTATAAATTCCGGATCTATCCGACAGCGGAGCAGGAAACCCTGATTGCCAAGACAATCGGCTGTTCACGCTTCGTCTTCAACCACTTCTTGTCGAAGTGGGAAGAAACCTACAAGACGACAGGGAAAGGCTTGTCCTACGGTTCCTGTTCGAAAGAAATTCCCACCTTGAAGCAACAGTTCGACTGGCTGAGGGAGGTCGATAGTACTTCTGTGCAAAATAGCGTCAAACATCTGGCCGAGGCGTTTGAACGCTTCTTCAAGAGGCAGAACGAACGGCCACGGTTCAAGTCGAAGCGGAACCCTGTCCAATCCTACAGGACCAACATCCAAGGCAAGTCTCAACTTCCTGAGGTGTCGATCGTCGGCGACCGGCTCAAACTGCCGAAATTGAAGTGGGTCCGGTTCGCCAACTCGAGGCAGGTCGAGGGCCGCATCTTGAACGCCACAATCCGGCGTAACGCCTCAGGCAAATACTTCGTCTCCCTCCTCGTCGAGCAGGAAATCGACGAACTGCCGAAGACCGGCTCAACCGTCGGCGTCGACGTCGGACTCAAGAACTTCGCCATCCTGTCTGACGGCACGGTGTACCAAAACGACCGCTATTTCCGCACGCTTGAGAAGAGACTGGCGCGCGAGCAGCGCAAGCTCTCCCGCCGTCAGCTCATTGCCTTGGACAAGAACATCAAGCTGTCCGAGGCGAGAAACTATCAGAAACAAAAACGCAAGGTCGCCCGCATCCATGAGAAGATCGCCAACAAGCGTACCGACTTCCTGCACAAGGTATCGACCGAGATCGTCAAAAACCACGACGTCATCGGCATCGAGACCTTGCAGGTGAAGAACATGCAGAAGAACCGCAAGTTGGGCAAGTCCATCTCCGAAGTCAGTTGGTCGGAGTTCTTCCGCATGCTCGAATACAAGGCGGACTGGTACGGGAAGACCGTCGTGAAGGTCGGCAAGACCTTTGCCTCGAGCCAGCTCTGTTCGAGTTGTGGCCATCAACACAAAGACGTGAAGCATCTTGGTCTGCGTGAGTATAAATGATAGTTTTAAGATGTCCTAAAACGTTGGGATAACAATGTACAATTTCGTCTCCTTCTCGCATACTTGTTCACGAGGTGAACGACTATGCAAATTCAATTAAACGTAGACACGACGTTCGAGGTAAACGAACTTTCGGACCTACGGACATTCAATGACATGATGGAGAAGATGAACATGAAAATCAACAAGAGCCAACTCGCCAGAGAGATGGGTGTCGACCGGAGGACGGTCAATAAATATCTCAACGGCTACCAGAAGCCAACAACGAGAAACCGGGAATCGGTGATCGATGCGTATTATCCGATCATCCGGGCCCTCCTGTCGGAGGATTCCAAGCAACGATTCTATTATCGACGCATCCTCTGGCAATACCTGAAAGACAACCATGGGTTGGAGTGTGCTGACTCGACATTCCGGAGCTACATCAGACGGCATCCCGAGTTCGCCGCCTATTTCAACGAGAATAAAAAAATGCCCGCAGCCGGGCAACACGTCCGCTTCGAGACGGCCCCCGGCAAACAGGCGCAACTAGACTGGAAAGAGTCAATCCGTTACGAGACACGCGACGGCGAGACGATCGAGGTGAACGTGGCGGTGCTGATACTCTCGTATTCCCGTTTTCGTTTCTTCCACCTCAGTCTGTCAAAATCGCAAGATGTCGTCCTCTCGTTTTTGACGCAGGCGTTCGAGAAACTCGACGGGGTTCCCGATGAGCTCGTTACAGACAATATGAGCACCGTCATGACGGAGGCGCGTACACGATACGGCGAGGGCGTCGTGAACCGCCGGTTCGAGGAGTTCGCGAAGGATTTCGGTTTCCAGGTGAAACCTTGCATCGCCGGGCGGCCGCAGACGAAAGGGAAGGTCGAGGCGCCGATGAAAATCTTGGACGAGATTCACGCCTACCAGGGCAAATATAACCTCGAGGAGCTGCACGACTACATCGAGAGACTGTGTAGACGAATCAATAGCGAGATCCATCAAGGGACCGGAAAGATCCCGATTCTGGAGCTACAAAAAGAAAGGAACCTCCTACTCCAGCTACCAACTGAACGAGTAAGAGATTCCTATCGCATCAAGCACGCCCGGGCCAAGGTGAACCACTCCAACATGGTCTCGTACCGCTCGAACCAGTATTCCGTACCAACCGGATATGAAGGCGAACGGGTGGCACTCGAGGTGCATGACGATTACTTGTGGATTTATCATAACACGAAACCGATCGCCCAACATCGTCTTAGCGACAACAAATTGAACTATCTGGAGCACCATTATCTTCAACAGCTTAGCCAGACGGTCGGCGACCGGGGCGGCATCGACGAGATGGCTCGGCGCAACCTGCAGCTCATGGACGAGAGGTACCGGTCATGAGGGAGACGAACAGCTACAAGCAGCTACGAGAGAACCTCATGTCACTCAACCTCGATCAGATGGCTATCCACCTCGATGAGGTAATCGACTTCGGGATTCAGAGCGGGGCGTCGCTGACCGAGGTGCTCGTCAAGCTCACGAACCACCAAATCGACGTCCAGGAAAAGCAGAAGACGCACCGGATGATTCGATCGGCAGCCCTGCCCAGCCCGAAGGGGCTCGATACGTTCGACTTCTCTTTCCAGCCGTCCTTGAACCGGGAACAGATCCTAGACCTTCATACGCTTCGCTTCATCGAGCGGAACGAGAACGTGGTGTTCCTAGGCCCGAGCGGTGTCGGGAAGACGCACCTCGCGACATCAATCGGGGTGACGGCGGCGCTCGCCCGCCATAACACTTATTTCACGAAGTGCCACGACCTTATCCAAAAGTTGCGGACCGCGAAGCAGGAGAACCGCTTGGAGAGCAAGCTGAAACACTTCTCCAGATATCGCCTCTTGATCATCGATGAGATTGGGTATCTCCCAATCGACGCAGAGGACGCCAAAATCTTTTTCCAACTCATCGACCAGCGGTACGAAAAAAAGAGCACGATCCTGACCACGAACATCAACTTCGGCTCATGGGAGGAGGTGTTCGTCGATCCGAAACTGGCAAACGCCATCTTGGATAGGATTCTACACCACGCAACCGTGGTGCCAATCACCGGGGACTCTTATCGATTGAAAGACCATCGGTCAGAACAAACTGTGGCTGATGAAGTGAGCAATAGTGAGCATTATTAAGCGAACGAAATTGTACATAAAGACGTTGACATTTATACGTGAGTGGACATGCCCGGGCTGCGGGATCCACCACGACCGCGATGTGAACGCAGGACTGAACTTGAAACGAGAGGCTGAACGAATCTTGGCCTCTTCAACCGTCGGGACGACGGGGCTAGCCTGATCAGGTTCCGGTCGTTAGACCGGATGACTCAGGAATCCTCCACCTCTAAGCGAAGCGTAGGTGGGGGTAGTTCAATGGGTGGTCGCTGTCGCCTTGAAGGAACGACGATAAAAATCTTCGAATCGAATTTCATTACGAAGCAGCGTTCGACCAGTCATACAGACGCGCGTGACGTTTTGACTTCGGTCACTCGGAGTGACGAAGTAATCGTCCGGATAACGTGTCAAAATGGCGCAGACGAGGAAACGCATGACGGAATCATCATCCGTTATCCAGCCGTCGTTGTCCCAATCGATATTATCGAGCGACAGGCGAATCCGGTCCTCATTCCGGTCGAATCGGTTGAAGGCGATGCGTCTTGTCTCCGGTCCTTCGAATGGACGGAACTCATGGGTCACACCGTCTGGAGAAATCGTCCCGATGACGTAACCTGTTGTCCAAGCCTTGCCGCTTCCGTCCCAGACGGAGAAGACATGGCCCGGGTAGACGAACGGGACACCGCCACGAGTAAATGGCTGTTTATACTCATGCAAATGACCTAACGCATAGTAGTCGTAGCCGAGCGAGGCGACAACGTCTTTAGGGAAGTCGGTACGATTGCCGTGGGTCAGAAACAGATTCGGATAAGCGTCTCGTCGCTGTGGCACAGTTACAAAGGATTCAGACAATCCAATTCGTCTAGCTTCACAACTAAGACCATATATACCGGCACCGAGTCGTACATCGAAGACGTAGTCGGGTTCCAAGAAACAATGGACGTGCTCAACCGTCTCCCATACATCCGTATAGACTGAACGATGTACATCGTGGTCACCGAAGATGATGTATACGGATGCACCGAGTCTTGTCCAGTCTCGTAAATATGGAAGGAAGTCATTCGGATCGCTCACTTCGATGTCACCGGCGACGAGAACTGCCTGGATGCTTTCGGTATGGATGACGTGAGCCAACTGATTGAGTTTGTCTCGCTGAATATCAAAACTTGAATGTTCTACAAGGATGTTCGTGTCGTCATATCTTGCGTGATGGATATCGGCGATGTGAATGAAACGGGTCATGGCTCAGCCTCCTCTAAGTCTCATCTACATTGTCCGATACGTGCCGAGCACGCGTTTCCGGAAAGAGCAGCGTGGTGGAGCGACGTCGTTGCTCGTACTTGCAACATTCATGTATGACGCAATCGGGCCAGCAAGGCGATCGTCATCTTCTCGATGAAGTTGTAGCTGATCACGCACGGCTCGAATCCGAGCTCGTTGTTCGAGGCATCGGGCAGCATTGTGATCATACCCGATGAGCCGGTGACAGCAGTCGCCGTCGTCACACGGTCGAGAAGGGAGAACTCGAACAGAACGTCGTGCGTGTCCTCATCGTACGTACCCGTGATGGCGGCGATTGGTCGATCATGTTTTAAAATCTGGAATAAGAAGTTGGATAACATGACATTCTTTACTTGCGGTCCGTTCATCTCATAGTAGAGGTAACTGCGTTCGTGACCGATGTCGATGATTTGCTGGATCAATTCGTTGAAGCACGTCTCGATGTCGTAGCCGGCATCGGTGAGTTCAAAATATTCAAATTCCTCGAATGCATGATAGAGCGTCTGCGAGCTGTTTGCTTGAATGAATGGTGTGAGCAAAGTGATCCGTCCCCTTTTAGATATAATTTTGATCTTGTCTCTATCATACACAGACGATACGGCGATTAATTTTACAAAAAATAGAAGTTTTTACTCATCATTGTTTATATATCCCAAGTGTATCAACCACTGACGAGACGAGGCCGGATGGACAAATGTCACAATACAAAAGACCGATCCAAAACGGATCGGTCTGGCCGTTCATTTCTTCTCGACCGCATGCCCGCCGAACTCATTTCTTAGCGCAGCGACGACCTTGCCGGAGAACGTGTCCTCCTCGAGCGAGCGTTGGCGCATCATGAGCGACATGGCGATGACGGGTGCCGGTAACCTGCACTAGATATTATTTTGAGTTATCTTCAAAATAATCGATAAAAATAACCCTTTTTTTGAAAACAATTACAAAAAATATAAGACGATGCTATAATTTTTAAAAGAATGCTGTGATATTTTAACTATTAATTATTGATAAGAGGTGCCGAATAAGATGGAAGTAGTAAAAACAAATCAGTCTGTTCCAATCTATATAAATTTTACACATAAAGCAAAAATGGATTTAAACAATCTTTTAAACGGTTTGACGATTCGTGAGTTTTTGACAACTCAAAATTTATACCATATTCAAATTGAGAAAGATAACGGGAGGGACGAAAGTCTGTATCTAAACTTCTATCTTTCGCCTTTGAAGAATGAATCGGTAAAAACTATTACAGATAATAAAGCTTTAGTCTTTTCTACAGTTATGAAAGAAGATGGCTTTTTAGTAATGGCGAGTCGAGTAGTACCGAAGCATTTTGGGGATGATAACATACGCAGAATCAGTCAGGAGGTACACTTTTTTATCGATGAAAAAAGTTCTTTCACTCTAGATCAAAATTTGCATCAAAAGATTGAAGCACTACCTGTTGCGCGAGAACAGTCGAAGATTGTAAAAGAACGTCTTCGTAGTTGGGAAGTGTATCTGGATTTAATGTTAGAGAAAGCAGAAAGCAATCAAGCGGATCTTGTTTTTCATGGGTTAAGTATTAGTTCGAATTTGCGAGAGATAACTTTGAATATCCATAACCTACAAGAACAAGTAGCGGGGAAAAAGTTGCGATCGGCCAATGCAACTTTTTATACAAAAGAGAGTGAAGAGAGTTCGAGAGAAATTGAAGAACAGGTTGGGATGGTCAAAAGAATTGATTTGTTTAAAAACAGAATCACAATTGAATTAGATGAAGACTATGTAGATTTGTTAAGAAGGAATAGATGGGTTCCTAAAAAGATTGGAACTGTAAAACTTAACAACTATGGTGATTTATCTCAAGCACGTCATCTTAGAAATGGCTTTAAAAATCTTCAAAATGGTAAATCTCTTAATCCTAACCTTGAATATTTATTATTTGAGGAAGATCCGATTTCAGATACGTCGTCGTTAAAGCAAGAATTTGAATTTGATAATGTTTTACAATCCAACTTAAATACATATCAAAAGGACGCGGTTAAAGGTGCATTAGAAGCTAGTGATCTATATCTTATTCAAGGACCACCAGGGACCGGGAAAACAACCGTTATTGCTGAAATATGTTATCAAAATGCGATTCAAGGACTGAAAACATTAGTAGCTTCTCAATCTAATTTAGCTGTTGATAATGCACTAAGTAAATTGTTAGAAGATCCGAAAATTAGAATTCTTCGAAAAGGTAGAACGAATAGTATTGAAGAAGAAGGTAAAAAGTTTATTGAGGAAAATGTAGCATTTACATGGAGAGACCAAACACAATCTTCTGTAAAAAAAGATATTTATACATTGGAGAAAATATTAATAGAAAAAAGAACTAAAGAAAACCAATATAAACAGACTATTGAAGAAAATAAAAATTACATTTCTAAAACATTTGATTTTTCTTCTCTACAAAAAAAATCCGATGAAATGTTAGAAACAATGCAAGACTACAGAAATCAAATTAGTGATAACCAAAAAAGATCTAAAATTCTCCAAACGAACATTACACAACATGAAAAAACATTGAAAGATATAGAACGAAAAATTAAAAACGATGAGACTAGATTAACTGACTTGTCTAATCAAGCAAGTCAAGAAAACAAACAAAATTTTCTATTTGAACAAAAACAGGCAATCACTAATGCAATCACTTATAAAAATAACACTGAGCGCTTCAATGAATTAAAAGAATTATTAAAATCTTATACCGAAAAAATCGAAAAAATATTAGTTAAAAAAGAAGAAACTGAGAATAGATTTAACAAATACGATAGTGAAAATCATTTGAGTTATCAACACATAGACGGAAAATCTACAAGAGTGATTGAACTGGAGAAAGAAATTAAAAGGATTAACAGCGAGAAAAGTGAATTACAAACTTCTAGTTATGCTTCAGATTTACACTTAAAACAATTTATTGAACCTATCGAAAAAATTTTAAATCGGCAAGAAATACTTTTAAGAGATATTGCATACGATATAACCACTGCAAAAGAACTTCTTCAGCCAACGCAAGAAGTTCTTAAGGTGGATTATATTAATAGATTATTAGAAACCAGTAGTTCTCGAATAATCAATGTGCCTAAACTTCCTCCTATAAAAAAAATCTGGATTAAAGTTTCAGGCAAGTATGCTGAGCACTATGACGTTATAGTTGAAGATTATACGAAACTAATAAAAATATCGAAACGACTTCAAGATGACGTGGCTAAAAATGAGCAAATAAAAAAATGGTCTGAAAAGCTGGACCAATTAAAAACTGAACATAAAAAAATGGTGAAAGCTCATTATGAAAATGCAGTAAGTTTGCTAGATGACGAATTAACGATTTCCTTAAAATTACGAAGCGAACATGAACGAGAATTCCGTCGCTTAAAAGAGTTGACTGTGGTTGTTCTAAGTAGCAATTCGAACTTGTATATGTCGTATCCATTAAGGGAGCTCATTTTTGAAAATGAAAGATGTGACAGAGAGCTAGAAGAAATAGAAAAAATAGAAGAAACGAAGCGTAATCTTTATACATCTAACGAACAATTGAAAATTGAATTTCAAACTACTCACGTATATTTGAAAAACGATCTTGCTGATTTCGAAAAAGTGCGACAGGTTATTCAGCAATTATCGCAACAAGTTGAAAATGTAATGCAATCTCGGGGAGAAGTGAAAGAAAAAATAGACAAGTTGGAAAAATTCCTATCTCACAAAACACCAGAAGGAATTGAAAAAGAAAACAGAAAGCTCCAAAGGCTTATTAGAACAAACACAATTTCAATAAAAGAAGACGAAGTGCTTCTTCGTCAGAAAAAAATATGGAGCGATATGCTTGAGGATGCAAAAGAGCATGATTTAGAAGAAATCCGAAAAATGTATATTAAACATGCTAACGTGATTGGAACTACTTGTGTCCAATCCGCACGACGTGATTTCGTAGAGGAATATCCCGATTTTGATGTAGTAATCATTGATGAGGTATCAAAGGCAACTCCTCCAGAATTATTATTGCCGATGCTTAAAGGTAAAAAAATTATTCTTGTTGGAGACCACCATCAGCTCCCGCCTTTAGTGGGTCAAGAAACTCTAGAAGAAGTTGCATCTAAAGAAGAGACGATTGAACAACGAGAGTCTTTAAAAAACACCTTGAAGGAATCTTTATTCGAACGTCTATTCAATTCGCTCGATAATCGCCATAAGCAAACGTTACGGATTCAATATCGAATGCATGAAACGATAATGAATACAATTTCTCAATTTTATGAAGGATCGACCAAAGAGTCAGTGTTTGGTCTAAGTTGTGGGTTAGTAGATTCAGACGCGGAAAGAGATCACTTTTTAGAAGGGAATATTGTTAAAAGAGGCCAACATTTGATGTGGTTTGATCTCCCAAATGAACCTGAATTCTTTGAAAAAAGTGAACAGGGGAGTACTAGTAAATACAATGAAGCTGAATTACATCTTATTCAAGGCATTATTGAAGATTTGGAATTAGCTACAGCTAATGCGAAAGCAAATGGTTTTATTGGGTTAGAAGAAAAGAAACAAGTTGGTATTATTAGTTTTTACGGGGACCAGATTCAGAAAATAAAAAACTTGGTGGATGATGAAATTCAAACTGAGCATTTAACTTTCCGAATTGGCACAGTAGACAGATTCCAAGGTATGGAAAGCGATATTATAATCGCGAGTTTTGTGCGCAATCACCAAAATCCACAAGATGATATTGGTTTTTTGAATGAATATCGTCGATTAAATGTGGCTTTATCGCGTGCAAAAGAACTGCTAATCATTACAGGGTCGTCTGCAATGTTTACAAGAAGAGCTAAAAATGGTAGAACTCGAACTCGCTTTAAAAATGTATTGCATGTTGTAAAAGAACATAATGGACTTCGAGATCATATGGGAAGAAATAAATAAGGAAGAAGTGAGCATATGTTATGGAAGTTAAGCGAACAACTAAGTAATGATCAGCAAAAATTAAAAATTATTGAAGAAGCAATGGGGGACAAAAATTATCTCCATATCCTTGAAACAATCGAATGGGAAATGCCGATAGATTCATATGAGGTTAAAGTAACATCAGCAACAAAGTCAAAATTAGATATTTTAAAAAAGATGATTATGACTTTGGCACAAAACGATTCAGGAGTTAGCTTAACGGACGCTAGTGAATTCTTGCGTGTTGACGCTCTATTTGTAGAAGACCTCATCAATCAAATGGAGAGAACAGGTATTTTAGAAAAAATCAGTAAGGTATATAGACTAACTAAAATTGGTCAAACACAATTGGCTGCTGGAACGGTTCTTGGAGAGCCGCAAGTAGAAAAAATTGAGTTTCAGTTCAATGCGTTACAGAAAAAAGTTTTAAACGATATTGATACTAACCCATTCATTCACTCAGAAAAGGATGAGGGACATCAATACTATCGTTACAGTGAAGGTGAAACTAGTCTTACAAATAGAGTGTTGGAAGAAAGTGAATTCAGACAATATTTGATAGGTAGTAGGCAACCCTTCGAAATTGGTGGGAAAGAGAAGATAATTTCAAAGATTTCCCCTTTGCAATTTATGAATAGAAAATATGGAAAAGTACTTGAATTTCGACTTTATGATTTAGCCGAAGATCACGTGTTCACACGTGTGTGGAATGGGGCAAACAGTAAATTTGATGAATCTTTAGAGAATCAAATTAATGAATTGGAAAACGAGACATGGCGTGAACAATATCATGAAGAGATTCTTGATCAAATGCCAAAACGCTATGAACGGTTAAGAGAATTAATGTTGCAGACTGATTCAGAGAAACAGAACGGGAAACAAGAGGGTAAATTCATCGAATTATTACGCGGGATTGATATTCGAAATCGGTTTATCGATTCTTTTGAGCAAACTCAAAAGAAAATGTTGATGGTTTCTCCTTGGATATCTTCTTCGGTTATGGATCGAGAAATGTTTGATCGTTTAGAGAAATTTGCTGCTTCAGGAAAGACACTCTATATTTCTTGGGGAATTGCTAAACAAATTAAATATGAAGATCGAGCCCCTAATGCTGAATTGATTCAAAGAATACGCTCTATAAAACATAAAGATGGGACACCTGCTATTTTTATAAGGTGGTTCGGTAACCAGCACAACAAAGAGATTGTTCTTGATAAGAAAACGTTGTTACTTGGTTCATTTAATTGGCTCTCTTATCGGGGAGATTATAACTTGAGACATGAATCTGTAGTGATTACGACAGAGGAAGGTTTGATTGATGAGACGATCCACATGATTGAAGAAAAATTTATTGTAGAGCTCGAAAGGGAACTTCAACAAATCTTCAATCACTCTGCTCGTTCTTTAGATTCAATCAAATTGAAAAATTGGATGAAAGAATTAATCATGTTGGATACTCAACTTGATAAACGAAAAGAACTTTCAACGAAATTGATGCTACATCTACATAACGAAAATAGAGAAGATTTAGCATTTGAACTCTCAAAGCTTTGGCTTGTATATGATAAAGAAGAAGTTGGGGCGCTAGACTATTTAAAAGAATTATTGGTTCGACATGAGACGGAGCGTGCGACGCAATACTTTATGCTTGCACTTAAGCATGTTCAAACCAGTTCGATTTGGCCATCAGCTGAAATATTCAGCGCACATGCGGACTGGTTTGCGCAATTTGAAAAGTTTATTGAGGCTAAAGAAGAGCTGTTGAGAGAAAAAAATAAAGTTTTAGTTTCTAAGAAGAAAGTGAAAAACCAAAGAAAAAAACGGTAGCGAGTTCGAAAAGGCGATGATGTGTAAAGAATCATCGCCTTTTTAATAGCAAGTAAGAGTTATAAGTACCAATCGAGTGGGAAACTATAGATTTTATCAATATATTGACATTATCATGAAAAAAATCATTGCATTAAATTTTAAAAGTCCATAAAATTCAAAAAGGTTAGAGAAAATTCGAAATAATATTTAATTTATAGGAGTGTATAAAAATGTTCACCCTGATTGTGTTAGGGGTTATATTTTGGGCAGGTCTTTCATTTTATGAAAAAATGAAAGAAGACGAAATTAATATTTTTTCAAATACTGAGTATGTGAAGACGGGTGTAGAAGAAATTGATTTACGCAATCAACCATTCACAACTAACGAGGGTTTGATTTATAGCGGCGAAGCAGCTTTCTTTTCTATTCCATCAAAAAATCGTGTGTATGCTTGGTACACGCAAGGTCAGTTAAGATTGGTACATCATAATGATGTTGTAATGTTTAACCTGGCTCAACACTTTGTTAATGGTAAACCTCGGCTTTATATCAAAAAAATGAATATTAATTCTCGTGATTTTATTTTTCCAGTGGGGAAATTCTCTGACTATTTTTCAACTCTAGAGAAGGAAAGAGAAATTCAGTCGTTGGGAGAAAGTGTGGCTCGAAATGCAATGAACGTCGTTGCAGAAGTGATGGCTTTTAACAAATTTTTTCGTGAAGTGAAATCCTTTGATCGTTTTAAACAAGGTAGCGTCGAACAAAAAGAACAATATTTGAATGACTATGATATTTATTTAGAAAGTTCAATCGAACGACTTTATGATTACTACAGTGCTACTCATGAACACAAAGAATCTTATTCTAAAAACTCAGAATCAAAATCTGATTACGGTAGGGAAGCATTCGCGATTTATTTAAAAGTGTTGGAATTTGAAAGCCTTTATAATATCACATTTGACCAAATACGGAAGCGCTACAAGCAATTAGCAAGACGTTATCATCCAGATAGTGCTACAGGAGACGAATATCGTTTCAAACTTATTCGGGAAGCCTATGAGTATTTAGAGAATAACTATCCAAAATAACGAATAGAGGTATAAGAACATGATATACGAAAGTAATTATGATTTTTTAGAAAGAGAATGGCCTGATTATGCGAATTTAGGACTGATCATTGAAACGAAATTAGCGAGCAATCCGGAACAGGCCGTTCTAAAAATGAAGGTGCTGAGCGAACTTTTAGTTCACAATCTCCTTGAAAAGCATAATACTCAGCCTTCTAGCCATATGACTACAGAAAATCGATTAAATTCAATCCAAGAACTAGAAAACGTACCTAGAGAAATCGCTGAAAAGCTGAGATTGTTACGTGAAGTCGACCATACAGCCTCGCTTAGCAAGCAGCACGTATACTCGTTGAACGAGCAGCTAGTCGAGTTGATGCATTGGTTTGCAACGACTTACGGAACAATCGAGTATGGCCCACTTCGTTACATCGAGCCTGTGGTGGAAGACAAGGAATTAAATCAGTTCAAGCATCAGCTTGCATTGTATGAAGTGAACTATGCAGATTTAGAAGATGACATTGCTAATGAGTCTAGTTTGGAAATATCACAATTTACTAGGACTGGACGAGACCGTGCAAATCAAATGACGGAGACGACTTCAATGACACAAAATACTAAAAAGCCAAAAGGGAAATTTAAAAGAGCGCTTATTAAGTTATTAATTACTTCAGCCGTCGTTCTATTAGCTTTCCTTGGAATAAATGCTTATACGCTCGCTCAGAACTACGAAGCCTTTCCAAGTTCTTTAGATCGTACTCTTGTTAAAAGTGTAAATGGCGTTTTGGGGTATAGCTATGGTGAAAATGCAATGAATAAAGCCATGGAACAAAAGGATTCAGATCGCATCGAATATTTACTTACTCAGAGCGTAGATAAAAATAAGCTTTATTTTAACGGAGAAACATTATCTACATATGCTGTAAAAGAAGGAGACAACAAATTGTTGCTGTCTTTGTTAGAAGATAGCGCAGATATGTCTAAACAAAATGTTGATGGAGAGACGGCACTAGAAATTGCTTATGAGATGAATAATGAACGGGCATTAAACTTGCTTGGAACTGAAAAAACGCCACTCTCTGTCAACTTTGTACAAAATAATTTAATCGGATACTGGAAATCTATTGATGATGAAGTGATTGAGCTTCAGAAGAAAGGTGACACGGTCTCCATAGTTGTTTATATAGAAGGGAAACCAGCAACTATTGATCTTTCGAAATTGAGTGTCGTTAATAAAGAAATACTTAAACTTGGAGATAAACAGTATTCGAAGAGCGCGTCACAAGAATCTAAACGTGTCCTCGCGGCACAAGTGAGTGCCTCTGAGGAGAGTGTTGGTAGGGAAGAAACACCTGAAGATGAGGTGGAAGAACAGACAATTGAAGAGATTGTTACCGAAACTGAGGAAGAACCAGATTCGCAAGCAGAACTAGAAGCCTTGCTCGCAGAACGTGAAGAGGAAGAAATGAATCGTTTGAAAAAGAATGTTACTTTCATGAATAGTATTGTTGGTTTTTGGCAGCTATCTTCTGAATGGAAAGATGAGCGCTACTACACACTCGTTATTGAAGAGACTCAAGAAGACAGGTCTTGGGGATTTTATTTACTTAACGAAGGTAAAATTTTACCATCTTCTAGTGGTTATAATTACTATTACAGAGAATCAATTCTTCTAGAGAATAATAAGGTGGAATTACCTGAAAGTGACGGCTCTAGGTACGTGGTTACAAAAGTGTCGGACACTGAAATTACAGTGAATCTTGAAGTGGGTACTGACAGTTTCGGCAAGATACAAACTGAGACATTCATATATAAAAAAATCCCTAAAAATACCGTCTCCACTGAATTGTTAAAAGAATATCCTAATGCATTTAAGTAATGTTAAAGACTTAACATTAAGAGACCAGACCAAACCCTCGAAAGGATTGGCCTGGTCTCTTATATAATTTATCGCATTTTCATGGTGATTTTTTCTAATACTAGTTCGTCATTTCTTCTCGACCGCATGCCCGCCGAACTCATTTCTTAGCGCAGCGACGACCTTGCCGGAGAATGTGTCCTCCTCGAGCGAGCGTTGCCGCATCATGAGCGACATGGCGATGACCGGTGCCGGGACGCCGTATTCGAGCGCCGTCTCGACCGTCCACTTGCCTTCACCCGACGCATGCATGACGCCTTTGATCTCGTCGAGCTTCGCGTCCTTGTGGAACGCGCTCTCGGTCAACTCCATCAGCCACGAGCGGACGACCGAACCGTGATTCCATACACGGGCGACTTGTTCGTGGTCGTAATCGAACGGGCTCTTCTCGAGGATCTCGAACCCTTCGGCGATCGCCTGCATCATGCCGTACTCGATGCCGTTGTGGATCATCTTGAGGAAATGCCCGCTGCCACTCGGCCCGGCGTACAAGTAGCCGTTGTCCGTCGACACGTCGTGGAACAACTCCTCGATCTTGCCGAACGCTTCCATATCGCCGCCGATCATCGTGCAGGCGCCGTTGCGCGCGCCTTCCATGCCGCCACTCGTCCCGACGTCGAAGAAGTAGATCAGCTTGTCGTTGAAGTGCTCGGCCCGCCGCATCGACTCCTTATAGTTCGAGTTGCCGCCGTCGATGACGATATCCCCTGGAGACAACAGTGCGTGCAAATCGTTCAATACACGCTCGGTCACGTCACCGGCCGGCACCATCACCCAGACGACGCGCGGCGCCTTCAACCCGTCCACGACCGCTTCGAGCGAATCGAGCGTCTCGAACTGGCTCGTCGACACGTTGCCTGGGTCGTAGCCGAGCACGCGGTGGCCCCCATCCGTCAAATTGAGCGCCAGGTTGAGTCCCATCTTGCCAAGTCCAATCATTCCTAGTTCCATATTCGTTCCCCCAATCAATTGGTTTAGTCTTTATAAGGGTTACCCGAAATGGGGAGGATTCAAAAGAGAGGATTTATATCATCGATCCGGTAGGCGAGGATCGACCCGATTCGGATCTTCTGTCCGTCACTCGCCTCGATGAAGTCGTTGAGCGGACTGGCCAACTGGAGCGTCTGGTTAAACGTCCGTTCGGCCTGGTGCCTCGAACTCCCGTAAATAATGAATGAAAATGGCTCTTTTTTCTCGATAAAACACGTGACGACGAAACGCATCCGTCTATCCCCTTCGCAAAATAATTGGATTTCAATTACATTTACATGATGCTATATACAAATATTACAAAATATAATGCGTTTGTACTATGACATTTTTTAGAAATGAGGAAACGGACCTAAAAAAATAACTGATCGAGGATGTCCCCGATCCGTTTCGTCAGAATTAGAACTGCGTGCTGCGACCTTGTGCCCATGGTGATCGGAATGGTAGCGGTTTCGGTTTTTGGAGCTCAGGGTAGGGTTAAAAAAGATATGCTAGAAAAGCTAAACCTTTTTTTAAAACCGGCCGATAGAAATAAGCGAGTGAATGATTCGACAACAATCGGCAACCATTTACCTCTTTTATAAAAAATGGAAATATTAATAATAAGGTGCATGCTAAAATAAAACCTATGTGAAATTGACTACAGGTTCGAGGAAAGGTGCAATGTCATGGAAGAGCAAAAGAAAAAGAGAGTCAAGAAACGTCGTAGGAAGAAAACGCCCGCAAAACGCATCGCGTTGATTGTGGGGATCGTCGTCGGACTGTTCCTGCTCATCGGAGTCGGGGTGGCAGCTTATTTGTATAACCAAGTGGACTCGACGGTCAGTCGTTTGAACGAGTCGGCCGGGCTCAGCCAAGAACGGATGAACAAGCAGACGATCAACGACAAGAAACCGGTATCGGTCCTGTTGCTCGGTGTCGACCGCCGTGCCGATGAGCAAGGCCGCAGCGACTCGATCATCGTCATGACACTCAACCCGAATACGGACGCGAGCGCGATGCTCAGCATCCCGCGCGACACGAAGACGGAGATCGTCGGTAAAGGCACGACCGATAAGATCAACCACGCCTATGCGTTCGGCGGTGCCGAGATGGCGCTCGCGACGGTCGAGAACTTACTCGACATCCCGATCGATTACGTCGCCGAAGTCGATATGAAAGGGTTCCAAGACACGGTCGACCTTCTCGGCGGCGTCGAAGTGACGAACAAGTTCGCCTTCACGTCGGGCGACTATTCGTTCGAGCCGGGCACTATCAACTTGTCGGGCCCCGAGGCGCTCGCCTACACGCGGATGCGCTACGACGACCCGAGTGGCGACTTCGGTCGCCAAGAGCGTCAGCGTGACGTCATCACGGCGCTCGTCAACAAAGGGAAAGACGATTTCTCGATCTCGAAGTTCAACAATATGCTCGACGTCTTAGGCAATAACGCGAAGACGAACATGACGTTCAAAGACATCCGGACACTGTCGGCTGACTATATGGCCGCCTTCAAAAACCAGGACGTCCTTCGACTCGAAGGCACGGGCGGCAAGGCTGACGACGGCATCTATTACTGGAACCCGGATGCGGCCTCACTAGAAGACGTGAAGTCGTACCTCGGCGAATTGATGGAACAATGACAATGGCGCCTCATCCAAAGCGGATGGGGCGTTTTAATTTGTGCGATAATAAAAAGAAAAAGGGGTGACCCGTGTGCTCGACCGACTGTTCCGTCTCATCATCGACGTCCGCCATCGCTTCAAAGACCATCACATCAACGACTATAGCGCCACGCTCGCCTTCTTCTGGTTTCTCGCCATCTTCCCGACATTCGTCCTGTTGTTCGCCGTCATGGCGTGGCTCGGGATCGACGACGCCCTGTTGATCGAGCAGATCGAGATTTTGATCCCGGGTGCGAGTGTGCGTGACATGCTGTCGGTCGTCTATGACGTCAGCGGCGACATCAACGCCGGGCTCATCTCGGTCGGTGCCGTCATCGCCGTCTGGTCGGCCTCGAACGGGGCGGCCCGGCTCGTCAAGCTGACCGTGTTCGCCTACGGCGAGACCGAGGCGCGCAGCTACATCGTCCGTCGGCTCATCGGGCTGTTGACGCTCGTCGCCTTCAGCGTCGGCGCCGTCATCTTGATTGTATTCCACATCTTCGGCCGCGAGTTCGTCGAGCTCGTGTACGCGTGGTTCCCGATGCTCGAGGAGTTTGAACGGTTGGCGACGCTCGCCCGATATACCGTCTCGACCGTCATCCTCATCTTCGCGTTCTCGCTGTTTTATAAGTTCGCGCCCCAGCAACACGTCAAATTCACGGAGACGCTCCCAGGCGCCACTTTCGCCGTCATCTCGTGGCAGCTGTTGTCGACCGCCTACAGCATCTACGTCGACCAGTTCTCGATGTTCGGCGACACGTACGGGACGATCGGAATCGTCATCTTGCTGCAGATCTGGCTCTACTTGACGGCGGCGACGATGCTGCTCGGGGCGGAGATCAACGCGGCTTGGCCCGGTCAGATGCGACGCCGGCCACAGCGCACACATTTCCCATGAAAATCCGAAAGAAATCGTTAGCATTTTTTGGCAACGTGCTATAATACTACACGGTAAGCGGGAATTATTCATACTAAAGTTAACTGAAAGCAGGTGGTCCGATGGCGAGACATCGCAAGAAATCATCATGGAAGAAATGGGTATTGCTCGCAGTAGGCGTCATGACTGTCTTCCTCATCGCCGGCGGGCTGTTCGTCTGGTCGATGTACCGGGACGTCAATGAGACGGTGACACGGGTGAACGATAATTTGGAAATCTCTGAAGAACGCAAACAAGTGCAGACGATCGAAGAGAAACGGTCCGTATCGGTCCTCCTCCTCGGCGTCGACCGCCGCGGCACTGAGCAAGGGCGGAGCGACTCGATCATCGTCATGACGCTCAACCCGGAGACGGATGAAGGGGCGATGCTCAGCATCCCGCGGGATACCAAGACGGAGATCGTCGGGCGCGGGATGCGTGATAAGATCAACCACGCCTACGCGTTCGGTGGGGCCGAGATGGCGATGGATACGGTCGAAGGACTCTTAGACATCCCGATCGACTACGTCGTCGAGACGGACATGGAGGCGTTCACCGAGGTCGTCGACGCGCTCGGCGGTATCACGGTGACGAACAACCTCGCGTTCGCGTCGGACGGCTACTCGTATCCGGTCGGTGAAGTGGAGCTGACGGGTGAGTCGGCACTGGCCTATACGCGCATGCGTTACAACGACCCGAACGGGGACTTCGGCCGCCAGGAGCGGCAACGCGCCGTCGTCGCGGCCATCGTCGAGAAAGGGCGTTCCGACTTCTCGGTCGATAAAGTGACGAAACTGTTGGACGTCGCCGGCAACCGTGCCAAGACGAACATCGAGTTCAACGAGCTCATCGGTCTGTCGACGGACTACATGCAGGCGTTCCGCAACGCCAGCACGCTCCGGATCGAGGGGGCGGGCGGGCTGGAGTCAGACGGTATTTATTACTGGAACCCAAATCAGGACTCGCTCACAAGCGTCCAGACCGAACTGAAGCGTTTGATGGACTGAAGCCGCCCTTGGGTGGCTTTTTTCGTGCGTTTGAAACGGGCACATCGGTGGGACTGTTAATAGAGACAGTACTAGGAGGGATCACATGATTTGGGACAAACTTGAACCGATAATCAACCGACTCGAAGACGATCATACAACCGACGACTGGCGCCGTCTGTTCGACAAGTGGGCCGGCCACACGTGGCATGACCACGAGGCGCCGAGCGAGCTGACGAACGTCCTCATCGTCGACGCGAACGCCGTCACGACCGACGGGACGCAAGACCTCGACGCGCTGCACACGCTATTGAAAGACCACGTCCGATCGTCGATCAGCGACTTGTATCTCGTGTCGCTGTTCCCGCATCAAGTGAAGCCGACCGACACGGCCGTCAACCCGCGCATCCGTCTGTTCGAGGACCTCGGGCGCTTCCACGACGAGTTCGATCTCATGTATGAGATGACGCCGGACGTCTATAACGAGCTGCAAGTCGATTTGCTCGACGAGACCGACGCGTTCATCGAACGGCTCGCGCAAGGGGCGACGAAAGTCCGCGTCCACGTCCAATCGTTCCGGGGCATGCCCGAGGAGCGGATCAAGCACGTGCTCGAACTATGGCAATTGATTCTCCACCACTATAAACCGCACGGGCAGCTCGTCCTCGCCTATGAAGGGGATGCCGACCGGACCGGTTCCTATTTCGAAGTCGCCGACGTCATCTGTCACTTCGACTTGGCGTCCCATACGCTGCTCGCTTTCGCCCAAGGCAACGCCAAAGGGTTGACGGACTGGGCCGACAGCATCGAGGCACCCGGGGACGGCAAGACGTACTTCAACTTCTTGTCGACCCCGGAGCGGGACCCGTTCGAGAAGAACTTGCTCGAGCCGTCGGTCGACATGTTGCTCGCCGCCCATAGCGTCCTGTTCTCGCTCCAAGGCATCCCGGCCGTCGATTACCGGACGCTGCTCGGGGTGACGACGCCGGTCGAGCGGGCCGCGCTCGTCCAAGAGTTGAAGACGGACCCGTACCGCCTGCAAGTGTTCTCCGGCATCTTGAGCCAGCTGAACGTCAAGCGGACGCACCCGGCCTTCTCGCCGTACGCCGAGCAGCGCATCGTCGCGACGGACAAACGCGTGTTCACGGTCGAGCGGAGCGGGGGCGGCGAGACGCTTGCGCTCTATACGAACGTGTCCGACGAACGGGTCGTCATCGCTGCGAGCGGGACGAACTTGTTCACGGGAGAATGGGTCGAGGCGGTCGTGCTCGAGGCGTACGACTTCATGTGGCTCAAACAAGAATAGGTCTTTTGAATCAAAAATTGTTTTTGGTGAATAGGCGTATTGACGCATTCGGTGTTTAGGTAGAAAATGGAATAGAAGGAAGTTCTATGACATACACGACCATACACCGAAGGAGCGGATTTCCATGAATCAACCTTTATTCGCGTATTTGTTCGGCTTGACGCTGCAGTCGTTTCTCTATTGGATGTTTGCCACATTGTTCATCGCCTTGGTCGGCTACGTCGCCCTCTACGTATGGGACCGTGACGTCGCCAATCAATACCGATCGCTTTGGCGCAAGGGCTATTACCTGACGTTCGGCGCCTTCGTCCTGTTCGGCTTCATCGTCGGCGAGTTCGCCATCGACGCCGCTTGGACGCTCGCCGGGATCGCCATCTTGATCGTCGTCCTCGACTACGGCGTGCTCGGGGCGCGGGAGCGACAAGACGCGATAGAAGAAGACCTGATAGAAGAAGACATGACAAAACCCCTTACGGAAGAACGATAACTCGTTCTCACGAGGGCACTGAAAAACCTCCGCTCTATCCGAGCGTGAACAGAAAAAAGGGCGATTGGACCGACTCAAGTCGGGACAATCGCTCTTTTTCCTTGCCCTTATCCTGTTTTTTCTTTTGAGAGGGTGATGATCCGCTTCAGGTTTACCGCGATGATCGCCATCACGCTCTGTAACGTCATGCCTTTCAGGTCTGACGTTTTGTTTCGCGCCA